>CAXBEC010000066.1:0-9784 GCA_963974145.1 uncultured Alphaproteobacteria bacterium
GCCGGTTATCCCGGCGTTGCCGCGGATCTGGACGAGGAAATCATTGCCTCGGTCCTGCCCGCGCTGGAAGCCCGGGCGCGCGAGATGCAGCCCAAGGTGAAAAAGGTCACGAAACTGAAGCCGAAAGCCAAGGCGAAATCGAAGTCGAAGCAGAAGCTCAAGAAAGCCGCCTGACCACACAGGTCACGGCGCGGCGTCACTTCTGGCGGTCTGGCTCCCGGCGTTCAGCAGGGAACCAGGCCGCCATCGACGTTATAGGCCTGGGCGGTGATGTTCCGGGCGCCGGGCGAGGCCAGGAATACCGCCATGGCCGCAATGTCCGACGGTTCGTTGGCGCGGCCGATCGGAATTGTTTTCAGCGCATTCCGCCGCGCCTCCTTCACCGAAACACCCTGCTCCTTCGCCTTGATTTTGGCGATGGCGTCGCCCATCGGCGTATTCGTGACGCCGGGGCAGATCGCGTTGATATTGATATTGTAGCGGCCAAGCTGCTGTGCCGCCGTCTTGGTCAACGAAATCACGGCGCCCTTGCTGGCGGCATAGGCGGCGTTGGAGGTGTTCAGGTAACCGCGCCCGGCGATTGACGCGATATTGATGATCCGGCCGCCGCCCTGTTCGATCATCACCCGCGCGGCGCCTTGCAGGCAGAAAAAGACGCCCCTTGCATTGACGGTATGGATGCGGTCCCAGTCTTCTTCCGTCAGGTCCATGATATAGGCGCGCCGGGTGACGCCGGCATTGTTGACGATGACATCCAGCCGGCCGAATTCCGCCACGGTCTTTTCGATCATCGCATTGATCGATGCCACCTCACGGACATCGACCTGCACCGGCAGTGCCCTGACCTGATAGCTGGCGGCCTTGTCGGCGCTGCGCCGGGCCGCCTCAACGTCGATATCGGCTGCGACGATGGTTGCGCCGGCTTCGGCCATGGCTTCCGTGATTGCTGCGCCAATGCCGTTACCCGATCCGGTGATCAGGACCACCTTGTCCTTCAGAATCATGACGTCCTCCCCATAGGCTTTTCCATACTGTAGCGGCCGCTCCAACTTCCCGTCCAGCGGGGGCGGATCCTATTACGCCGGCGTTTCCGCCGGAACGGTCGCCTGCATGGCGGGACGCAGGGCAATGCGCTCGTACCATTGCGCCAGTCGCGGGTGGCCGGGACGGAAATCGTCCAGCCAGTCACGCCAGTCCTGGTAGCCGCAGGCGATGCCGGCGGTGATCTGCGCCAGGTCCAGCGGTGCATCCAGTTCCACCGCACGCGATTCCAGATGGTCGAAACAGCGGGTTATCCGGTCGCGCTGCTTTGCCAGGAAACCCTTTGACACTCCGGCGGCCGGGCGCAGCATCTCCGCGCGCATGGCGACCTGCGCTTCCAGGATGCCGTCGGCAACCGCATAGAGCGACCACATGCGCCATTGCTCCGGGCCTTGCGGGATGACGCCCCCTGTCGGGACAAGACTGTTCAGGTGCTGGCAGATCAGCGTCGAATCGCCCAGCGGTACACCGTCATCGGTCACAAGGGTCGGGATACGCGCCACCGGGTTCGCCTCTGACAGGCCTTCGGTAAAGGGAACGGTGGCGTATCCCCAGTCGAGCGGCCAGACGGTAGGGGCTATCTCGATGCCATCCCACAGACCCAGTTCGCGCGCGGCGACACAGACCTTGCGGGTAAACGGCGATGCCGGCGTCCAGAACAGTTTCATATGGGTTGACCCTTTCGAATGGCACGCGCATGGATAAATGCCGGGGCATGGCGTTCTCGCAAGCCTTGTGGGGCCCCTTGTCCGGACAGTACACTCGCGCGCCTTTCAACGGTAACAAAGGATAACGGGTGATGGCAGCGGATTATGTGATTGTGGGCGCTGGTTCAGCGGGTTGCGTCTTGGCAAACCGGCTGAGCGCGGGCGGCGACCGGGTGGTGCTGCTGGAGGCCGGCCCGAAGGACAGCCATCCCATGATCCATATTCCCGCCGGGCTGCGGTCGCTGCTGGCGCATCCGGTGCTGAACTGGAACTATTCCACCGAAGGCGAGGACGGCACCGGCGGCCGCCGCATCCACTGGCCGCGGGGCAAGACCCTGGGCGGGTCCAGTTCGATCAATGGCATGATCTATGTGCGTGGCAATCCGGCCGATTACGATGGCTGGGCGCAGCGTGGCTGCCGGGGCTGGAGCTTCGATGACGTCTTGCCCTATTTCAGGAAATCGGAAACCTATCGCAACGGCGGCGATAAAGAGGTCCGCGGCGATGGCGGCGAACTGCAGGTGGAGGATTACCGCACCATCCTGCCGCTGACCCATAAATTCGTTGAGGCGGCACAGCAGGCCGGCTTCCCGATGACCGAGGATTATAACGGAAAGCAGCAGTCCGGCGTTGGCTATTGCCAGAATACCCGCATCGGCCGGCGGCGCGGGTCCACCGCCGCAACGTTTCTGAAGGCGGCGAAAGGGCGGCTGAACCTGGAAATCGAAACGGAGGCGCTGGCGACAAGGCTTCTGTTTGAAGGCCGGCGCTGTGTCGGCGTGGCGTTTCGCCAGCGGGGACAGGACCGGGAAATCCGGGCGGAAAAGGAAGTGCTGGTCTGCGGCGGTTCGGTGAATTCGCCGCATCTGCTGCAGATATCCGGCGTGGGACCGGGCGCGCACCTGCAATCCATCGGGGTCGATACGGTGCACGACCTGCCCGGGGTCGGTGACAATATGTCGGATCATTACATCGTGCGGATTTCGCACCGGGTGAAGAATGCGGTCACGATCAATGAACTGGCGCGGTTTCCGCGCGTCCTGCCCGAGGTGTTCAAATGGGTGTTCCAGGGCAATGGCGCGCTGACCTTTGGTGCGACCAGCGCGATGGTGTTCTGCGACAGTCGCGAAGGGCTGGCCAGCCCGGATCTGCAACTCCTGTTCGCGCCCTGCAGCTTCAGCGGCGAAGCCATCGGCGCCTTCGAGAACCAGCCCGGGGCCGGTGTCGCCGTCTGTCCGACGCGGCCCGAAAGCCGGGGCAGCATCATGGCCGCCAGTGGCGACCCGTTCCAGCCGCCGGTAATCAAACCGAATTACATGTCAGCGGAAAACGACAGCCATGTCATGCTGGCGGGAATCCGGCACACGCGGCGGATCCTGGAATCACCGGCCTTCGCGGCCTATTCGGGCGGGGAAACCCGGCCCGACCGCCCCATCGAAACGGCGGAAGACGCCAAGCAGTATGCGCGCGAAACCGGCACCACGATCTATCATCCGGTCGGCACCTGCAAAATGGGCGAAGACCCGATGGCGGTGGTGGATTCGCGCCTCCGGGTGCATGGCCTGTCCGGAATCCGGGTCGTCGATGCCTCGGTCATGCCGGAGGTGACCACGGGCAACACCAACGCGCCGACGATCATGATCGCGGAAAAAGGCGCGGCAATGATCCTGGAAGATAACGCCGGCTGACCGGCGATCCGCGTTAGTCGGCGGCTTCGCCCTTTTTGCGTTCCTGATAGCGGTCGATTTCACTCTGGATCGCGTCAGCGGCCTGGCCGACGAACTTGTCACGGTTGGTAAAGCTGAAATCATAGCTGTGGTCGCGCATGTCGTTGCTGCGCTGGAAATGCGGGAAGACATAACGTGAAATCAGCTCGTAATTCCGCTTCGTCGCATCGAAATCGGCCCAGTTATGGGCCAGCTGCATCAGCGAGCCGAACCCGCCGGCGCCTTTCAGCAGGGTTTCGATATATTCGATGGCATCATCCGGCGTGCCGATGATCGCGTTCTTGGATTCCATCAGCCATTCATACGGATCGTCGATACCGGCCGGGATAATCGGGAAGGTCGCGATGTCGCGAAAATACTGGGCAAAATTCTCCAAACCGAACTGCACGTTCTCGCGCGCCTTTTCCCGCGTTTCGGCGATATGCATCATGGTGACCAGCCGCCAGTTCTTGCGATGCACGGTCTTGCCGTTCTCCGTCGCCGCTTCCTCGCACATGCGCCAGTTTTCCGCATGCTTGACCAGCGCCTCGTCGCTGGTGCCGCCGATCGACAGCATGCCAAGCCCGTGTTTGCCCGCTGCCAGCGCGCCCGATGGCGACCGGGCGCAGGCCACGGCCATTTCCGTGCGCGGCTGGGTATAGGGGCGAAGCTGCAGATGCGCGTCCTTCACCTCAAACCAGTCGGTTTTCTGTGTGACGGAATCGCCGTCCAGCAACCGGACCACGACGTCGAGCGATTCGTTCATCATGCGGCGCTGCGCTTCCGGGTCGATCCCCATGCGGTAGGCATCGCCGGTCAGCGCGCCGGGCCCGACGCCGAACATGCACCGGCCCCGGGTCATGTGATCCAGTTGCACCATACGTCCCGCCACGGTGAACGGGTGATGGTAGGGCAGTGACACGACGCCAGTCCCCAGACGGATATGCTTCGTGCGTTCCGCCGCGCCGGCGATGAACATTTCCGGACAGGCGATCAACTCGTAGCCGCCGGAATGATGTTCGCCGATCCAGGCTTCGTGATAGCCGAGCATGTCCAGATGCTCCAGCAATTGCATGTCCCGTTCCATGGTCATGGTCGGGTTCTCACCCATGGCATGGAACGGCGCCAGGAAGATGCCAAATTTCAGATAGTTGTCCGGAATCAGCGAGCGGGCGTCTGCAGAGTCGGTCATGGATTTTCCTCCCGGGCTCCGCGATCCGGAACCGTGATGTCGAATATCATGATGCAACCATAGCGCAAACGACGGCCAAACAACCAGTCCATCTGTACCATATGCGGATTTACGGACGGATGCTGGCAAGGCGGGGGTGGTTACGTCGCATTGGTTGTAAGGGCAGAGGGGCGTGGCTAAGATCGCCGCAGGATTAATCAATAATAACGGAGGGAACGGTCATGTCTGTCGTCATCGGAAGCGGCGATTACAGGTACAGGGTGGATACGGAATGGGGGAAACTGCCAGACGGCTGGTCGTTTACCGACGTTGCCGCCGTCGCCACAGACCATAAGGATAACGTCTACGTCTTCAATCGGGGCGAACATCCGATGATCGTGTTTGACCGCGAAGGCAATTTCCTGCGGTCCTGGGGCGAGGACATCTTCACCAAGGCGCACGGCCTGCATATCGGCCCGAACGAAACCCTGTACTGCACCGATGACGGCGACCACACGATGCGCGCCTGCACACTGGACGGCAAGGTGCTCATGACCATCGGCACCTCGAAGAAGCCGGCACCCTATATGTCGGGTCTCCCGTTTCACCGTTGCACGCATACGGCACTGTCGCCGGAGGGTGACATCTATGTGTCGGACGGCTACGGCAATCCCCGGGTTCACAAATATTCGCCGGACGGCAGGCTGCTGTTCTCCTGGGGCGAGTCAGGCGTGGAGCCGGGTCAGTTCAACCTGCCGCACAATATCGTCTGTGACGCCGATGGCTGGGTCTATGTCGCCGACCGCGAAAACCATCGTATCCAGGTCTTCGACGGCAATGGCAAGTTCGAAACCCAGTGGCACAACATGCACCGGCCCAGCGGCCTGTGCATGGAAACATGCGCGGATCCGTTGTGTTATGTCGGTGAAATTGGTCCGGGCATGCAGGTCAATATCGAGGCGCCGAACCTGGGACCGCGCGTCACGGTGATGACCAACAAAGGCGAGGTGCTGGCGCGGGTCGGTGATATCCGGGCCGGGCGTGAACCGCATCAGTTTATCTCGCCGCACGGGCTTGCCGTTGACAGCCATGGCGATCTCTATGTCGGTGAAGTGGCCTTTACGGCCTGGCCGCGCTTCCCCTTTGCGAAGGGTAATCCGCCGCCATCGGACCTGCGCAGCATGCGAAAACTCATCCGGATTCGCGATTAAGCGGCGCAAGCTTAAAGCGAAAATTATATCGATGGCGCGGCAACAACGAGTCCCGCGCCATTGACTTCTCTTGGAAATTCTCTACATATCCGACATACGTGTTGCATTTGTTTTGTGTTACTTGAATAGCCGGTACGCCGATTAGCCTCGTTATCCCCTGACAATGTGAACGTTATGAACGCGTTGAAGCATGGTGCGACAGCGCAAAGTTGAGATATGTTAGAGGAAATGACTATGGCTACTGGTACAGTTAAGTGGTTCAACCCGACCAAGGGTTTCGGATTTATCGAGCCGGAAGGCGGCGGTAACGACGCATTCGTTCACATTTCGGCCGTCGAGCGCGCCGGACTGCGCACGCTCAATGAAGGCCAGAAGGTCTCTTATGAGCTTCAGGCAGGTCAGAACGGAAAGTCTTCCGCGGAAGATCTCTCCGTCATCGACTAAGTTCTGCATGACGCTGCCTCCCGCTTCGGCGGGAGGCGGTTGCAGCTTGTTGATATTGTTTTTTGTTGACCTCGCCATGCGAGGCATTTGCTCGGGAATGTGCCCGGGCGCTCCTTTGATCAGATGGATACCGGGCAATGGCTCGCAAAAACCCCAAAGGCAAGGGTGGCGCGTTTATGTCGTTCAATGTCACTTATGAAGACGGGATGGTGACGTCGAACAGGCGGATTTCGAACGAGTTGCTGGACCAGTCTTTCGGTGATTCCATTCAGGATCTCGCCCGTACCGCGATTGAAGATCAGGATAATGAAATTGCTCAACGCTCCGGCCAACGCCGGGCGAAGATCAAGGCCATTGCTGTTGCCTGACGGCAGCGAAATTGGCGACGCTACAAATTATCTTTACTTTCCAATAACAAAGCGCTTTATTGACTGGAACAATACGCCCGTTGAAGACCATTAACAGGTCGGGTTTCTTTCCGGTGCATGTGGGCGTTTAAACGGACCGGTTTTTCGCAAATGGCGGGCCGTGTCGATATTGCACGCATGATGCCAGCCGCCGCGCCTTGCAGGACGCGTTGGTGAGGCAATTTACTCGGGAAAGAACGGTATTATATGACTGACTTTGCGGGCCTTGAACTGGCCGAACCTCTTTTGAATGCGATTTCGAGCGAAGGGTACACGGCGGCGACCCCGATTCAGGCGCAATCCATACCGGCACTGATGAAAGGCCGGGACCTGCTGGGCATCGCGCAAACCGGAACGGGCAAGACTGCCGCTTTCGCCCTGCCGCTTCTGCATCGTTTGCTGGAAAACAAGGGGACGCGCCAGCGCGGGCAGACGCGCGCGCTCATCCTGGCCCCGACCCGGGAACTGGCCAGCCAGATAGCCGATAGCCTGCGCCGGTACGGACGACTGTTGCCGTTGCGCGCTGCTGTCGTTTTTGGCGGGTCTCCCAAACGGGCACAGATTCGAACCCTCAGCCAGGGGGTTGATGTGCTGGTGGCGACTCCGGGGCGCCTTCTCGATTTGATGAAACTTGGCCACCTGAATCTTCACGCGGTCGAATTTTTCGTCCTCGATGAAGCGGATCGAATGCTCGATATGGGTTTCATCCCCGATGTAAAGAAGATCGCTGCGGCGATGCCCAGGCAGCGCCAGACGGCGTTGTTCTCGGCGACGATGCCGAAATCGATTCAGGGTCTGGCCGATGGATTGTTGCGCAATCCGGTCCGGATTGACGCAGCGCCGGCTGCGACAACCGCGGAAAAGGTGAAGCAGCAGGTCTATTTTGTTCGCAAGGACAAGAAACAGGCGCTTCTTGCCGAATTGTTGAAAGATACGGCGATCAAGCGGGTGCTGGTTTTCACGCGCACGCGACGCGGTGCCGAGCGGCTGTCCAATTACCTGGACAATTGCGGCATCAAAACTGATGCGATCCACGGCGAGAAAGAACAGCGTGACCGCGAATACGCGTTGACAGGGTTCCGTTCCGGCCATGTCCGGGCACTGGTCGCGACGGATGTCGCCGCGCGCGGCATCGATGTTTCTGGTGTGACCCATGTAATCAATTTCGATGTTCCGACCGATGCGGAAAGCTATGTGCATCGTATCGGCCGCACGGCACGGGCCGGGGCGACAGGTATTGCGATCTCATTTTGCGATCATGACGAACGAAAATACCTGCGCACGATTGAACGAGCGACCAAACAGAACATGTCGGTGATCGTCGATCAGCCCTTTCACGCCGCGGATGTGGCGAAAGGTCCCGGCAGCGATTCCAAGCGCAGGCCGCAGTCGAAGCAGAAGCCGGCGAGGCATTTCCACGCGGCGAAGAAGCCGGGTGGCCGGGCGAGAAAAGGCCGGGCGGCTTAAGGCTCGGCTGCACCCGTCACCGCAGGCAATTGATCAGCGTTGCAATATTCGAAACCTGACGGAAGTCGTGGATCACCGCGAGGCTGTCCTCGACCTGCCGGCTGTCCAGGGCATTCGGGGCGAGCGCACGGTATTTCGTGTCGACATCCGCCCAGTCGATGCCCAGCATCCCGGCCCCATTGGGCACATGCACCGTATTCGTGACCGACCGGCCATCGGTGGTTTCGATGGTGACCGTGGCCCCCTGCCGATAGGCGGCAACATTCTCTGTCGGCTCCGGGCCGATCCGGGTCTTGTCGATTGCCGCGTGAATGGCGGGGTCGTTAATTTTCTCCGGGCTGGCATTCTCCCAGCCAAAGCTTCGATCCACCGCGCCGGCCGCGGTGAAATAGGCGGGGCTGTGCGCCATGTCGATCAGGTTGGTGGGGTGCAGCGGCGGGGTTAACGTCGTGACGCCGGGGACCGCGACGATGATGGCGCTGATCTCATTGGGTGCGATATCGCCTTCGCGGGCGGCATTGGCCGCGGCCTCCGCCATGGCATGGTAATGATGCCCGCCGGGGACCAGCTTGATCGCCATATCGGTGATGATGTCCCATTCCTGTCCCAGGTCACGTGTGATGCCATCGCTGCTGCTGCCGCCAAACACGGCGCAGAACCCCTTCGGGGCCTCGAAGATACCAAGCTCCCCGGTATAGCCTTTTTGCGCCACCATGGCCGCGTCGATTCCGGCCATGGTCGCCTGCCCCGCATGGTATTCGCGCGAAATGCTGGTATTCGCCGCCGCACGCATTCCGCCCATGGAGGTGGAGGTCAGCACCAGCGCATGCGCCATCTGTTCCGCATCCAGTTTCAGCAGTTTGGCGGCGGCGGCCGCTGCGCCGAAGGCCGCGCCCAGGCATCCGTGGAAGCCCAGGTTGTTGATGCCGTTGGTCACTGAATCGCCAATCCGTCCGGCGGCTTCATAGCCGACGACCATCGCGGTCAGGATGTCCTGGCCGGTTGCGCCGGTCCGTTCGGCCAGCGCCAGTACCGTGGCGGTCAGCGGCGTGCCCGCGTGAACGATGTTGCGCAGGTCGCTGTCATCGGAAGCCGCCGCGTCGCTCATCAGCGCATTGACCCGCGCGGCATAAATGGCGGGAAGCCGCGGTCCGGCATCGAACCAGATTGAAGCCTCGGGCGTGCCGCCGCGTTCGCGCGACAGGTCGCGAATGATCGCGGCGGACTGGATTTCCTTGCCGCTGGCGGCGCTGGCGATGGTGCTGGCGATCAGCATCGCGGCATGGTCGACGGCCTGTTCCGGCAGGTCGCCATAGGTTGTCCGGGTCAGGAATTCGCCGAAGTCGCGGGCGATGGTCATTTGGCACCTCTTTCTTATTGTCCTCTGGCCGGGTGGCGAAACACCCCCGTTGCGTCTTGAAACGCGGCAAAGGTTAGCAGGCTGCCACCGGCGCCGCCATCCTCCCCCGGATCAGCTGCCGAGCCTGTCGAGATGGTGTTCCAGCATCGTCGCAAACGCCGCTGCGCGTTCGCCCGGCGGGCGCGTTGCCGGATGAATGAGTTTCAGTTCGTAGGGCACGGCGGGGGCAAAGCGCCGCACCGCAATCCTGTCGTTCTGGCTGGCGCGGGC
>CAXBEC010000067.1:0-9689 GCA_963974145.1 uncultured Alphaproteobacteria bacterium
GACCATCGCAAAACAGTGATACATGGGAACCGGAATGCACAGCCGGTCGGCTTCGGAAAACCGTATCGCGGCGACAACGAAGCGGCCGTTATTGACGATATTCGCATGGGTCAGGGTCGCGCCCTTCGGGGTGCCGGTCGTCCCGCTGGTGAACTGGATATTGATCGGATCGTCCGGATCCAGGCTTTCCGCAATCGCATCCACATCGACCCCCGCCCCGCTGCCGGCGAGGTCATCGAAGTTCAGCATGCCGCGTGTCCGTTCCGCCCCCATGCGGAATACGTACCGCAATGCCGGCAGTCGCGCGGCATTCAGCGCCCCCGGCGCCGCCGTATCGATCTCCGGCGCCAGTTCGCGGATCATCGCGATATAGTCGCTGGAGCGGAACCTGTCCGCGATCAACAGCGCACGGCAACCGACATTGTTGAGGGCGAATTCCAGTTCGGACAGCCGGTATGCGGGATTGATATTGACCAGGATCAGCCCGATCTTCGCACTGGCGAATTGCAGCAGCACCCATTCCGGCCGGTTCGGCGACCAGACGCCAATGCGTTCCCCTTTTTCCAGCCCCAGCGCGGCCAGCCCCGCCGCGATGGCGTCCACTTCCGCGGCAAATTCGCGATAGGTCCGCCGGAAACCGTGCGCGCAGAACACCAGCGCCTCCCGGTCCGGGTATTGCGCCGCCGCTTCGGCCTGCAGCTGCGGTATCGTTTTCCGCCAGAGCGGCTGCCGCGTATCGCCGATGACATGCGACACGCCCCCGCGTGGCCGTGGGTCGAAAGTCACGTCAGCCATTGTATCGCCGGCGGAATTATGGCCCGCCGCCTTCCCTGTTCACCGGCTGAATTCCTAGCACAAAGCCGGGTGAATCCGAAGCCTTGACCAATCGGGCGGCAGCATGGATTCTGCCGCAAATGAAAGGACTGCCATGCCCCCGAAACGCAACCCGCTGAACCTCAACAAGCTTCAACTCAAGACCCTGACTCTGTTGCAGGAACTCGCCAAGCTGCCCGATATGGCGACCCCGAACGCCGAATCCGGCGAGGTCACGATCACCGGCTTTCCACCGGCCCATGGCAATCATTTTCATATGGGCCCCTGGCTTGTGATGGGCCGCGATGCAACCGGATTGCAGAACGAAGCGGTCTGGCGGGCGCTGGCGCGCAAGGAACTGGCGCATGGCACCTTCCCCGTCGCGATCACCCTGTCCCCGGCCGGCATCGCCTATGAAACCCATATGCAGAAGGAAATCCTGCAAGGGTCGGATCACTAGGTCAGGTCCTGTATTGCCGGACCCGCTGGTCGATGGCCCCGAAAACGGACGCGCCGGTTTCGTCGGTCACCTCAATCCGCACCCGGTCGCCGAACGCCATGAAGGGCGTCTTTGGCGCGCCACTATCAATGGTTTCGATCATCCGCCGCTCTGCGATGCAGCTGGACCCCGCATCGCGGTCGCGATTGGATACAGTGCCCGAACCGATGATCGTTCCCGCGGCAAGCGGCCGCGTCTTCGCCGCATGGGCAATCAGTGCGGGAAAATCGAAATTCATGTCCCGCCCCGCATCGGTCCGGCCGAACCGTTCCCCGTTATAATCGACGAAAACCGGCCCGTGCAGCTTCCCCCCGTCCCATAGCGGCCCCAGAGAATTCGGGGTTACCGCCAGGGGCGCAAAGGCAGACGCCGGTTTGCCATGGATGAAGCCGAAGCTTTTCGCCACCTCGCCCGGGATCAGGTTGCGCAGGCTGACATCGTTCAAAAGCACGACCAGCAGGATATGCGCCGCCGCATCCTTTGCCGCGATCCCCATCGGCACCTTGTCGATGATGACGCCGATTTCCGCCTCGAAATCGATGCCCCAGGCTTCCTCCGCCGCGAGGATATCGTCTTCCGGCCCCAGGAACCGGTCGCTCAAACCCTGATACATCATCGGGTCGCTGAGAAAGCTTTGCGGCATCTCGGCGCCCCGCGCCTTGCGAACCAGTTCGGCATGATTCAGATACGCGCTGCCGTCCAGAAACTGGTAGGCGCGCGGCAGCGGTGATTCGAAGACACGCCCCTGCAGGGGAAACGCGGCATCCGCCGTGCCGTCGTTCAGCGCGGCATACAACCCTTCCAGCGCCGGGCTGGCATCGGACCAATGCTCCAGCGCCAGCTGCCAGTTCGCGACGACCGCACGCGCAGAAACCGCCGTCGACAGGTCACGGGACACGACGACCGGCATGCCGTCCATGCTGCCGTCTCGCAGGGATCCGAGCTTCACACGTCACCTTTCCAGCTATCAACATAGCCTGTGAATTCGACCCCTTCCGGCAGATCGCCCGGCGTCAGCGCATCGCGGGCATCCAGCATTACCGCTACCTCGTCCGTATGGGTCTTGCGGGGCGTAAAGGCCGCCCCCAGCGCCTTGGGATGCGGCCCATGGGTGAACCCGCAGGGATGAAAGGTCACCATGCCCGGGTGGATATTGTCGCGGCTGAAGAAATCCCCCTGATGGTAGAATATGACCTCGTCATAATCGTCGTTATTATGGAAGAACGGTACTTTAAGCGCACCCGGATCCGTCTCGAATGGACGCGGCACGAAGGTGCAGACCACAAAGCGCTTGCTCAGAAACGTCGTATGGGCCGATGGCGGCAGGTGATAGCGGTGGCTGGTCAGCGGCCGGATATCGCGCCAGTTGATGCTGACCGGTGACAGGTCGCCATGCCAGCCGACCGCATCCAGCGGATTGAACGGAAAGGTTACGGTCGACACTGCGTCATTGCGCTTGACGTCTACCCGCCATTCGTTTTCATCCTGCTGCGCCAGGAAAGCGTCATCTATTTCCGGCGCCCGCAGCATCGCGGGGTCAAAGATCGCCTGCGGACCCAGCATGCCCTTTTCCGGCAAGCGGTAGGCTTCACCGGTTGCCTCGATCATCAGGAAGGCCGCATCGCCGGCACAGGCGACACGCCACATGGTGCCGCGCGGCAGAACGATATAGTCCCCTTCGCTAAAAGATAACCTGCCGTAATCACAGAATAACTCGCCCTCCCCGTGGTGCACGAACAGCAATTCGTCGCCGTCGGCATTGCGCACCAGGTGATCCATCGCCCCCGATGTGCGCCAGAACCGCATGCCGACATGGGCGTTCGACAACACCGTGCGCGCGGCCCAGGGCGAGGTGTCGATGGTGTTCAGCCGCGTCAGGTCATAGGCATGCGGGCGCAGCGGCCCTTCGAAATTTGTCCAGCCCGTCGGCGCATGGCGGTGGTGCATCTGCGTCGCAGGCCCAAAAAACCCCTCCCGGCCAAGCTCGCGCTCGTAGGTATCCTTGGGCAGGTCGGCATGCGCCTGGCGCGATGCGTTGCCTTCTACGCGGGGAAACGATATCCAGCGGTCCGCCATTTCAGCCCCTCAGACTCAGCCCGTTTCGACTACGTATGGCTTATACCAAAGCCCCGGGCCGGAAGCGACAGGCACGCCGCAACGCATTGACCAATGCAGGCGCAATGACCGGAAGAAAGTTCGGCCCCGTGCTTTCTTAACCAATTAAAAACTGTGCTTTTTAGCGGGCCATAAACCGATTCACCGTATTTTCGTTCAGCTGTCGAAGCCAGTTAGTGATTTTATGAGAGAATGAGGAAGCCAGTATGAAATTCACCAAGATCATTGCCGCGGCCCTGTTTGCCGCATCCATCGCGAGCACAGCTTCAGCCAATGAATTCGAAGCGCCTTTACGTGATCTCGCCAAAAGCGTGACCGGGTCCTGGTTAGCCAGCCCGATTGTCATCGATACCGTCAAGAAACAGAACCAGGCAAATGCCGGGCTGTCACAGGATGAAATTATCGCGCTGGACAAGCAATGGCGCGGCGAAACCGGCACAGGTGACCAGCCGATGATCAAGGCGATACTGGCAAATGAATTGTCCAGGTTCCTGAAAGCCGAAAAGGAAAAAGGCCAGGGATTATTCACGGAAGTTTTCGTCATGGATAACAAGGGCCTCAATGCCGGCCAGAGCGACGTCACGTCCGACTACTGGCAGGGTGATGAAGCCAAGTGGCAGAAAACGTATCTTGTCGGCGCCAATGCCATTCATCTCAGTGATATCGAAAAAGATGAATCGACGCAGACGTTTCAGAGCCAGCTCAGCCTTCCCGTCGTCGATCCCGCTGACAATTCGGTGATTGGTGCCGTCACGATCGGCGTCAACGTCGAAATGCTCGCGCAGTAATTCGCGCCGTACGACCATAACTCAAGGAACGCATTCCAATGAACGCGAACGTAGAAACTGTCGACAGTCCTGCGGTGCGCGAATCCAACGCTTCCGGCCGATCGACCTTCTGGACCATCGGCCGGAAAATCGTTGCAGCGGTCGCCATCTCCGTGGCCATCGGTTTCGCTGCTGTAATTACATCGCAAACAATCAGCGAACGGGACCGGCTGGTCGAAAAGGCCGTCCAGAGCAATGTCGAAATTACCCAGCTCCTCTCCGCGCAACTGGGCGGCGCGGTAAGGTTCAAGAAAGTCGACGCAATGCAAAAGGCATATGCCCGTCTTGTCGATGGCGAAGCGTCCAATGTTGCCAGCCTGACAATATTCTCCGCTGACGGTGCCCCTATCGCCACACATGTTTCCGAATTTCTCGGCGGAACGGCAATTTCAAAGTTGCCGGATATCGGCAAGGAAGCCCTTGCTAAATCAAACCTTTTCAATCGGAAATTCAGTACCCATCTTCTGGTCGCGGCTCCCATAATGTTTGGTAAAGGCGACACCCCCGTAGGCGTCGGCGTCATTGCCTGGGATCTGACGCGCCTGGAAAAGGAAGTCTGGGACAATGCAATTACTCAAATAGGATGGGCAGTCGGCCTTTCCGTCTTGTTGATCCTGTCGCTTGCATTCCTGCTCAGCCGTATGGTCAGCCGACCGATCCGGAATATGACTGTGGTCATGAATCAGCTCGCGAATGGCGACAGGGATGTTGCGGTGCCGGCTACAGGTCGACGTGATGAAATCGGCAACATGGCGAAGGCGCTGCAGGTCTTCAAGGAGAACGCTCTTGCCATTGATCGCATGAGCCAGGAAGAATTCCGGCGCAAGGAAGAGGATGCCCGGCGGCTTGCCGACGAGGAACAGGCACGGCAGCAGAAGCTTCATGATGAAGAAGAAGCGAAACGGAACGAGGAACGTTTAGAACGCGAAAGGGAACAGAAGGCCCATTCGGATAAACGGCAGCTGATGGATCAACTGGCGACGAATTTCGAAGCCAGTGTGAAGGTAAAGGTAGACGCCGTAAGGCAAAGCGCCATTAGATTACAGGAAATCGCAAAGGAGATGCGGCACTCTGCGGACGAATCAAGCCAAAGCAGCAACACCGTGCGGGATAATGCCATCGAAGCGGCAAAGCACGTTCAGTCGGTCGCCGCTTCGGCCGAAGAGCTGTCACTTTCAATTCAGGAGATAAGCAGCCAGGCCAGTATTTCCAGCAATGTCGCGACCCGCGCCGTCAGCCAGGCCGAAAACACCAGCTTGACCGTTCACGAAATGGCCAATGCTGCCGACAAGATCAACGACGTGCTCGAGTTCATCAGCGATATTGCGAGCCAGACCAACCTTCTGGCCCTCAACGCGACAATCGAAGCCGCCCGGGCCGGCGAAGCAGGCAAGGGATTTGCGGTCGTTGCGTCGGAAGTCAAATCGCTGGCCAACCAGACCACCAAGGCAACCGACGAAATCGCTGCTCAGATCCACAGAATGCAGTCAGCCACGGCAAATGTCGTCGCCGCCATCAAGGAAATCGGCTCGACTATCGATGAAATGAATAATTCCACAGGGGGAATATCCGCTGCCGTGGAAGAGCAACATGCAGCGACAACCGAAATCGCCCAGAACACGCAGCTCGCAGCCAACGGCACGGCAGAGGTAACCGCCAATGTTTCGAAAGTGTCCGAGATAGCCGAAACAACCGGCCAGTCCGCCGATAATGTTGTCAGGCAACTCGACATCCTGGCTGCCGATTCGGAGACTCTGGAATCCGAAGTCGCCAGCTTCATTGCGCAGATTCGCGCCTGAGAAAAATTATCGGGTTTTCAAGCACCGACAGGCCGGATCGCCATGCGTTCCGGCCTTTCGTCTTATTGCGGCTTCGCGAACACCTGCTATAACCGGAATGCGCCAGAATCCGCACGGTCCATTTGTATGATGATATGGCGTGCGGTATCCTGCACTGGCAACACATCGCTAAAAGGACGGCAATGGTGGCGACCCCCCGGTTTTTGATTCTCAACGGCCCCAACCTCAACATGCTGGGCGTCCGGCAGCCTGAAATCTACGGCTCCGATACGCTCGCGGATGTTGAGCGAATGTGCCGCGACCACAGCCAGAAAATCGATGTCGATGTCGATTTTCGCCAATCGAATCATGAAGGCGAACTGGTCACCTGGATACAGGAAGCACGCGATATCCAGGACGGCATCATCATCAACGCCGGGGCCTATACGCACACTTCGGTGGCGTTGCTGGATGCGCTGTCGCTGACCGACCTGCCGATTGTTGAATTGCATATATCGAACATCTTCAAACGCGATTCCTTCCGCCATCATTCCTATATATCGCCGGTCGCGACCGGCGTGATCTGCGGGCTCGGCCCTCGTGGATATGTCGTGGCAATGGACGCACTGTACGGGCTTCTGGATATCTGACATGGCAAAGACAACGATCGACAGCGAAGCCATCCGCGAACTGGCAAAAATTCTGGAAGAAACCGGATTAAGCGAAGTTGAGCTGAAGGAAGGGGACCGCAGTATCCGCGTGGTGCGGAACGCCCCAACCTATGTTTCGGCGCCGGCCCCATCGCCGGTCACAACCGCTGCCGCTCCCACCCCGGCTTCGGCTGATGAAACAGAAGCAGGTGCCGTCACGTCACCCATGGTCGGTACGATTTACCTGGCGTCGGGCCCAGGCGAACCACCCTTTGTTTCCGTTGGCTCCCAGGTTGCCGAAGGCGACACCCTTTTCATCGTCGAAGCGATGAAGGTCATGAACCCGATACTGGCGGATCGCGCCGGAACCGTGAAACGCATCCTTGCGCAGGATGCCCGACCGGTCGAATTCGGTGAAACGCTGTTGATACTGGAATAGAACCACCGTGTTCAAAAAAGTCCTCATTGCCAATCGCGGCGAAATCGCCCTGCGGATTCACCGCGCCTGCCGGGAAATGGGTATCCAGACGGTCGCGGTGCATTCCACCGCCGATTCCGATGCCATGCATGTCAGGCTGGCAGATGAATCCGTCTGTATCGGCCCACCGCCATCGCGCAGCAGTTACCTGAACGGTCAGGCGATCATGTCCGCCGCGATCATTGCCGGCGCGGATGCGATCCATCCCGGCGTCGGGTTCCTCTCCGAGAATGCCGAGTTCGCCGAAATGGTCGAAGAGCACGGCTTTACCTTTATCGGCCCCAGTCCGGAGCATATCCGGGTCATGGGCGACAAGATCAGCGCCAAGGAAGCCGTCAAGAAGCTGGGCATTTCGGTCGTTCCCGGATCTGATGGCCCGGTTACCGATGATGATGAAGCGATCCGTATCGCATCGGAGATCGGCTTTCCGGTTCTCGTCAAGGCCGTATCAGGCGGCGGCGGGCGCGGCATGAAGGTCGCCCACAGCGCGGCGGAGATCGGCGCGGTCCTGGCGCATTGCCGGGCGGAATCGATGGCAAGCTTCGGCGACGATACGGTCTATATCGAAAAATACCTCGCCAAACCCCGGCATATCGAAATCCAGGTTTTCGGCGATGGCATGGGCAATGCGATCCATTTCGGAGAGCGCGACTGTTCGATGCAACGCCGACACCAGAAGGTCATCGAGGAAGCCCCCTCACCCGCACTGGACAAAGCGACCCGCAACGCCATCGGCAAGCGCGCGGCGGCAGCGACCGCCGCACTGAAATATCGCGGCGCCGGCACCTTCGAATTCCTGTATGAGGACGGCGCATTTCACTTCATCGAAATGAATACGCGGCTGCAGGTCGAACATCCCGTCAGCGAAATGATTTCCGGCGTCGACCTGGTCCGCCTGCAACTCCGTGTTGCCGCCGGGCTTCCGCTTGGACTCAAGCAGTCGGATATCGAGCTGGGCGGACACGCTATCGAATGCCGCATAACGGCGGAGCATCCTGAAACCTTTGCCCCCTCGCCGGGTCTGGTTACCGAATATCATGCACCAGGCGGCCCCGGCGTTCGGGTCGATTCCGCACTGTATACCGGCTATCGCGTATCACCGCATTATGACAGCCTTGTGTCCAAGCTGGTCGTCCATGCGGACAGCCGCGCGGAATGCGTCATGCGCATGCAGCGGGCGCTAGACGA
Source organism: uncultured Alphaproteobacteria bacterium (assembly GCA_963974145.1). Classification (GTDB taxonomy): domain Bacteria; phylum Pseudomonadota; class Alphaproteobacteria; order UBA8366; genus MarineAlpha4-Bin1. The sequence continues at coordinate 8,349 of CAXBEC010000067.1, forward strand.
ATACGTGATAAGCGGCATCGAGACGACGATCCCGTTGCACCGGCACCTGTTGTCGGAACAGGATTTTCAATCCGGCGAATACGACATCCACTGGCTGGAAAACCATCTCGACAAATCCTAGGGAACCGCAACCGGCAGGAGGCCCATGACAGGCATGGACCAGCTGAAGCTCACACCCGACATGCTGCTGCGCGCATACGCCATCGGCGTTTTCCCCATGGCGGAGGACCGCGACGATCCCGAACTCTTCTGGGTCGATCCCAGGCTTCGCGGCGTCATCCCCCTCGATGATTTCCACGTGCCCCGGCGGCTGGCCCGGACGATACGCAGCGGCCGTTACCAGGTCACATTTGACCATGATTTTCATGCGGTTATCGAAGCCTGCGCCGACGCATCCGAAGGCCGGCCACAGACCTGGATCAATGACCGTATTGTCACCCTCTATACGTCACTATCCCATATGGGATACGCCCACAGCGTCGAATGCTGGCGAGACGCTGAACTGGTCGGTGGCCTTTACGGGATTTCACTGGGCGGCGCGTTTTTCGGCGAAAGCATGTTCAGCCGCGCCCGTGACGCCAGCAAGGTGGCGCTCGTCCATCTTGTCGCGCGGCTGATCGCGGGCGGATATGTCCTGCTGGATACCCAGTTCATTACCAGCCACCTGAGCCAGTTCGGCGCGAAGGAAATTCCCCGCGCGGAATACCGGGTCCAGCTCGCCGACGCACTGAAGGTCAACGCCGATTTCTATCGGGATTTCGGTTACGAAAAGATGGATAGCCTGATCGGCAGCACGAGAGGATAAACCCGTTGCGCAGCTTTGCCGCCGGATATTGCGCAATCCTGTTTTGCCTTTTGAGCCCGGCGCTGCCCGTTGCAGCCGAACGGGGCACATTCGGGCCTTTCGATCGTTCCCTCAACACAACACCGCATGGCTATGCGATCATTCCCGACCCCACCGGAACGGCACCCACCGCGAGTATCGAGCGGTTCGAGGTCCGGTCCGGCGATTGCGGTGCGAACCGGGGGTGGAACGACTGCGAGACCGACCGGGAACGATCCGAACTATCAGAACGCGGCGGGCGGAATCCATCGGGCAGCACCTGGTGGTATGGCTGGAGCTTTTATGTCCCCTCGGATTTTCCGAATATTTATCCGGCCAAGGTCGCGCTGGGTCAGTTTCATCAGGAAAAAGCACATGTCGTCTGGATGTTCCAGAATGACCGTGGCGGCCTTCATCTCGATGATCAGGTGGATGGCCGGACACGCCGATACCACCCGTTAATCACCGAAGAGGATTTGCGCGGTCGCTGGCACAGAATCGAAGTTCAGGCCCGTTGG
>CAXBEC010000068.1:0-9638 GCA_963974145.1 uncultured Alphaproteobacteria bacterium
CCGGCCGACGGGGTAACCCCTGCCGGCCGGGCTTGTTCGTTATTTCGACGCGGTAAGGCCCACGACCTTGCCGGCCGTCGCATTCCAGTTCTCGACGCATTTGTCGGAACAGCGCTGCGCCCATTTCTTCAGGACGTGCTCCTGCAGAACCTTCTGACGAAGTGCGTTATCCGCGGCGCTCGGGTCCGTGATCACGACAGAACCACCGGGACCGCGCGAGCAGTCGCCCTTGCCGGTAAGGCAACGCAATGCCTCATCATCTTCCGCTTCCATGGCGGCCCACATTTCCTTCTCCAGCCGAGCGGACTGGTCAGTGAAGAATTTCTGGGTATCGGCGTTCAGCGAATTCCACTTCTTCAGGTTCATCGCCATCATCGCCATGCCCATGCCGACGCGAACTTTCATCGCGTGGGTGATGACTTCATGCCATTTGGCGTTGAAGGCGGGCATCGAGCCGGTGATGCCGCAATCCGCGACGCCCTTCTGCAGGGCAGGCACAACTTCGGCAAAGGAGATCGTCACGCTGGTGCCGCCGAGGCCCTCGACAAAATCGCCCAGCGTCGTCGCGTAAACGCGCACTTTCTTGCCGGCGATGTCTTCCAGCTTGGTCACAGGCTTGCTGCAGAAGATCATCTGGCTGGGGAACGGGTAGCTGAACAGGTATTTCAGCCCGTATTTCTTTTCAACCACGTCAGCGACATGCGGTTCGTAGGCTTTCATGACCCGATAGGCCTCGTCGAAGCTGTTTGCAACGGAGGACAGGTCGGCGCCTTCGATTTCCGGCGCTTCGGAAGCCACATAGCCGTAGGAGGCGAAGGCAACGTCGAACACACCGATCTTCGTCAGGCGCAGGGTTTCAAAACCCTTGAGGCCCAGTTCGGTAATCGGGTTGAGCGTTCCGGTGATCTTGCCGCCGGACAGCTTGGAGACCTGCTCGTCCCAGAACGGCTTCTCAAACAGATAGCCCGGCGGCAGGTTGTGCCAGGTGCCAACGACCTTGAAATCCTGTTTCTGGATTTCGGCGGAAGCCATTGGCGCCACCAGCCCGGTGCTGACGCCGACTGCCGCAACTGCCAGCAATTTTTTAACTGAGACCATACGTGTATACCTCCCTAAAGGATTGATGTTGCGATATTTTTTCTCACTGTAACACATTCCGGCGAGTCATGAAAGTTCTACGATTCAAGGATTTAGCGTACGGAATCCTCGACGATAACCTCCAGCAGCGTGGGTTTCCGGCTTTCAATTGAGGCGGACAGCGCGTCCGAGAATTTTGCGGGTTCGGTGATGCATTGCGCCGTCATGCCGAGTGACCTTGCCAGCCCGACGAAATCGATCGGCGGGTCGAGGTAGCCCCGGTTGTTACAGATGACATAGGTGATCGGCAGGTCGAGATGCGCCGCCGTCCATAGCGCCTGCACCGAATACATGGTGCTGCCGTCGCCGATGATCGATACGACAGGCCGTTCCGGCTGCGCCAGCTGAATGCCGACCGTGGCCGGGGTGGCCCAGCCGATCCCGCCGCTGACCATCCCGAAAAAATCGTGCCGGTCCCGATAGGGCAGGAAATCCATCAGCCGGGCGGAACTGGTGATGCCTTCATCGACGACCACCGTGCCGGCCGGCATCGTGTCGGTGATGGTCATCATCAGCCAGTCGGGATTGATCGGCACGTTATCCGCCCTGGCCTTTGCCTTTTCCACCGCGATGGCGCGCTTCGCCGTCCAGTTGTTATCGGCCAGCGCGTCCAGCCGCTTTTCGGCCACCGCCCGGTGTGCTTCCCCGCCCAGCTTCGTCACCAGCGGCGTCAGGACCTTCAGCGTTTCCTTCACATCGGCGCGCAGGGCGATTTCGGCGGGATACACCTTGCCCATTTCCCAGTCGTTCAGCCCGATCTGCACGATCGGCATATCCGCCGGCATCGCGTCGGTTTCCTGCCAGACCGACATGCGCAGCACGTCGGCCCCGACAAAGACCAGCAGGTCGTATGGTTCCAGTGTCTTGCGGACCTGCGCCTGGTTGCGCAGCACCGAACCCATGAAGGCACGGTGTTCGGACGGGTAATGCGAGCCATAGGCAATCGACTGCTGCCAGGCGGGCGCGCCCAGCGCCTCGGCGAATTCCGCGATTTCGGTGAAGGCGTCGCTGGTGACGATTTCCTCGCCGGCGATGATCGCCGGATTCTTCGCCGCCAGGATGGGTATCCCCCCGGGTCGATTTGCCAAGGTCGATACCCGCCTCGGCATTCAGGATATCGCCGGGCAGGGCAATGAAAACCGGGCCGGTCGGCGCGGTGGTGGCGATCTTTGCCGCGCGCCGCATGATCTGCGGCAGGTCCTCCAGCCGTGTCACTTCGGTCGCCCATTTGACCATGGGCGCGGCGATCGGCACCAGCGGGTCATACAGCAGCGGTTCTTCCAGCCCGTGCCCCTGTTCCTGCTGGCCGGCGGTGATGATCATCGGGGTATTGGACCGTTTCGAGGTATAGATCGACCCCATCGCATTTCCCAGACCTGGCGCGACATGCACGTTGACGGCGACCAGTTCGCCGGACGCGCGGGAATAGCCATCGGCCATCGCCACGACCAGCGCTTCTTGAAGCGCCAGTACGAATTCAAGATCGGAATGCTCCTTCAGCGCATGCATGATCGGCAGTTCGGTGGTGCCGGGATTGCCGAACAGCTTGGTGATGCCCTCGTCTTTCAGAATGGCGAGGAAGGCGGAGCGCCCGGCGATGTGGTTGGGAGAGTCGGTCATGACATCCTGTCGGTTGGGATTGGGAAATGATGTGGCCGCAATCATTATCGCCGCATGACGCCGCTGTCGACTCACAGCCGGAACAAGGGCACTCTTCATCATTGAACGGCAACACCGGGAGGGAAACAGTGATGGCGAAGGGCATATTGTTTGTGTTGATGGAGCCGCAGCCCCTGAACGAAGAGGAATTCAACGACTGGTATGATCTGGAACACGTGCCGGAGCGCGCTGCCGTGCCGGGGTTCGAGGTCCTGCAGCGTTATGTCTGTACCGCCGGCTTCCCGCGTTACATGGCGCTGTACGACCTGGAATCGCCTGACGTGCTGGACAGCGACGCGTACAAGGCGATCGGCGGTGAAAATTCCAGCATCTGGACGAAACGGGTCACGCGCTCTGTGCGGGGGCATTACCGGATGACCGGTCCGCAACTCTGGCCCGGCGAGCGGGTCACCGAACTGGTGGAAGGGCAAGCGAAACGGCTGACCGCCGTGGTCTGCCGCGGGATGGACGAAGCCGGCCTGCTGGAACGGGCATCCTGGCAGGATGACGCGGACGGCCAGCTTCGCCTGTACCGCAACGAGGCCAATCCGGGCGATCACCTGTTCCTGGTCGAACATGCCGCCGCGACAGGGGGCACGGCCTCGGGCCTTGTGGCCGCACTGGAAGCGATGGCGCCGGGTGGCGTGGTGAGGGTAAATCAGTACGTTCCCTACTGGCGACGCGGCTTATAGGAAATCTATTCGGTATTCTACGGCCTTGATTCCGCCACATGAAGCGTCTAAGTGGCTGGCATGATGTTGCAGCGCAGCGTGGCAAAATTCCTGACGGTGGACCGCCGACTCTATCTGGGCGGTGCGGCGGTGCTGGCCTGTGCCTTCGTCCTGTACTGGTTCACCGGTTTCGAACGGGGGCTGCGCGCACCGGAAGACAGTACCGCGCTGCACCGGGTACGGGATGTCTCGCTGGACGACATCCGGAAAACCGGGCGCGTCGCCCCGGCCTTTGTCGACAGGCTGGATGTCGACCTGGCGGGGATCCCGGCGGCGGAACGCAAACAGGCCTTCTTCCGCGTGGCCATGCCGCTGGTCGCCCGCGAAAACGACCGGATTCGTGCCGAACGCAAAACCATCCTGGAAAAGCCGGATGACATCCCGGGCGATATCTATGAACGCTATGGCGTCAAACCCGGCGATCTGGCCGTACTGAAACGGCGGGTGGATATCGTGCCCGCCTCGCTGGTGCTGGCGCAGGCGGCGGTGGAAAGCGGCTGGGGCACCTCGCGCTTTGCGCGGAACGGCAACAACCTGTTCGGCATGCGCACCTATAATCCCGACGCCCCCGGCCTCGTGCCGGAAAAGGCCACCGGCTTCAAGGTGATGCAGTTCGATTCGCTGGGCCATGGCGTCGCGGCCTATATGCTCAATCTCAATACCCACGAGGCCTATACGAAGCTGCGTCATGCGCGCGCGGCGTCGCGCCGGGCGGGTCGGCCGGCCACGGGGCTGGACCTGACCGCGTTGCTGACCGGGTATTCGGAGATCCCGGAAAAATACGGCAGCATGCTGCGCAATGTCATCCAGTCCGAAAAGCTTTCCCATTTCGACGAAATCCGGCTGTCCGCCAACTGAAACCGAACCGCCATCCCTGTCGCTCCCGTTAGCCTGAAAAAGGAACCTCCATGCGTATCGAAGCCATCGCCATCGGCGACAACCCGCCAAACGACGTGAACGTACTCATCGAAGTTCCGGTCGGCGGCCAGCCGATCAAATACGAACTGGACAAGGATGCCGGCGTGCTGGTGGTCGACCGCTTCCTGCACACGCCGATGACTTATCCCGGCAATTACGGCTTCGTGCCGCATACATTGTCGGAAGACGGCGACCCCATCGACGTGCTGGTCTGTAACACGCGCCAGCTCGTCCCCGGTTGCGTCATCAATGTGCGGCCGATCGGCGTCATGATCATGGAGGATGAATCCGGCCAGGATGAAAAGATCATTGCGGTCCCGTCATCGCACCTGACAAGGCGCTATGATGGCGTCGACAATTATTCCGACCTGCCGGAGATCACCCTGCAGCAGATCCAGCATTTCTTCGAACATTACAAGGATCTGGAGCCCGGAAAATGGGTCAAGATCGGCGACTGGATGAATGCGGATACCGCCCGGCGGATGATTACGGAAGCAATCGCGCGGGCAAAACCGGCCTGACCGGAACCGCTCGCGGGCGATTCCGGAAAGCCATGATCTGAACTAGTATCCTTCGCGCTCCAGACGCTTGCGCATCAGCTTGCGGTGCCGCCGTACGGCTTCCGCCTCGTCGCGGGCGCGCCGTTCGGACGGTTTCTCATAGGTTTCCCGCAGCCGCATCTCGCGGAAAATACCTTCCTTCTGCATTTTCTTCTTCAGAACGCGCAACGCCTGATCCACGTCGTTGTTGCGTACGGTGACTTCAACCATATAACACTCTCCCGAAGCCGGCCCTTCGCGCCGGCCGCCGCTGTTGCGGCTGGTCCAAGAAATACGTCACGGAAAATTGCCAACCCCCCGGAAGGCCGCGCCACCGGCGCGCCACCATCCGCCGTCGGCAGATAATCGGATCGCAGATTATACCAGCCGTTGCAGGCGTCAATCCGGATAATCGCATCACCCGAAAAATTTCACACAAGGGAAGCCGGAGGGGAAAACTGCGATTCGATTGGCATTCATTGGTTTTTATTGGCATCGGCCAGTTTCCATAGGCATCGGGTCAAGCGCCGGACTGGCGGAAAAAAGCAAAAACATTGGCATCGATTGGCTTTTATCGTCTTCGGTCGGCATCCGGTGCTTCCGCCCGGCTTTCGATAAATTTGGTTTCATTGGCAATTGTCGGCTTTTATTCGCATCGATTGGCCGATCCGTTCCGAGGACCGGGATGTAATATTGCCTTTGGAAAGCACAGTGTAATTTGTAAAGATAAATTAGGAAATAAAGCATATATCGGCAGTAATGTCAAGAAATCCGCCTTGGGGGGAGCATATGGAAAGCCGCCGGGCAATCGCCCTGGATTTCCGCGGCCAATGAAGGCGTGTTGTCCGCGCCTTCAGTTCGAACTGACGAATTCCGCCGTGTCGCCCGGGATCGGGGTGCCCAGAAATCCGCCACGTTTCAGCACGGCCTCGCGGCCGCCGTGCTTTTCGACCAGCGCCGCCTGGTCGGCATGCGCCTGCCGGTCGATGGCTTCGGGGTCGAAGATGGTGCGCAGGGTTTTCTCGAAACCTGCCAGCCGGTGCTGTTCCTCCGGCTTTTCGGCGAGATTGTCCATTTCCTCCGGGTCCGCTTTCAGATTGAACAGTTCCGGCGGATAGCCGACATAATAGACGTATTTCCAGTCGCCCTGCCGGATCATGAACCCGCCGGTAGAGGCGCCGACCGCGTGGTATTCCACGCCGACCGCACGGGTCGGGTCATCGTCGGCGTTGGCGAGCGCGAAGAGCGATGTGCCCGGCATCTGTTTTTCCGCTTCGGTCAGTTCGATGCCGGTGCAATCCAGAATTGTCTGGTAGCTGTCCAGCAGATTGGTGGCGGTGTTGCAGACCTTCCCGGCCGGGACACCTTCGCCGGCGATGATCAGCGGAATGGCGGCGGATTCTTCGTAGAAGTTGGATTTCCCCCACATCCCGCGCGCGCCCAGATTGTCGCCATGGTCGCTGGTATAGACCACCCGCGTGTCCCCCATATGGCCGGTTGCGTCCAGCGTGCCGAGCAGCTTGCCGATATTGTCGTCCAGAAAACTGACCATGCCGTAATAGGCGGCGCGGGCGATCGACCGGGTTTCCGGGGTGAAAAACTGGTCGTAGATCTGGCACTGTGCCAGCGCCTCGGCCCAGGGATGGCGGATATAGCCGGAACCGGGCCGCCCCTTCGGCACCGGGATGCTTGCCGGGTCGTACATTTCATAGAATTCCGGTGGCGCCACCAGCGGGAAATGCGGGCAGACGAAGGATACGAACAGCACCCAGGGCTGGTCGCCATATTTCGGCGCTTCCTCGGTCAGCCAGGTCTGCGCCTCGCGCAGGATGTCCCGGTCATATTGCAGGTAGGAGGAATCGCCCGGCCCGACGCCTTCCGACAGTTTTTTGGTCTGGTGTCGCACAGGCAGCGGCAGCCGGTCGCGCACCGCGCCCGCCACATCGCCAACCCCGTTGACCACATGCATCGGGATAATCTGTTCGTCAAAACCGGTGTCGTCTTCCTCGTTGCGGTAATGCAGCTTGCCGATGGACGTGACCCGGTAGCCCTGTTCGCGCAGCCGGTGGTTCCAGCCCTTGACCGCGCCGTAATAGGGCGTGCCGTTACACCAGTTGCCGGTCTGGTGCGGATACAGCCCGGTGGCCAGTGCAGCGCGGGCGGGGACGCAGATGGGCGAGGGGGTGTAACAGGCAGTAAACCGCGTGCCATGCGCCGCCAGCGCATCCAGATTGGGCGTCCGGACCATCGGATGCCCGGAACAGCTCATGGTCTGGTTGCTGTGCTCATCGGACATGATGAAGATCATGTTCTGCGGTTTCATGCTGTCGGTCCTGTCTGCTGCCCGTGGCGGAAATAGCTCAAATCGCAGGATGCACTGTTAATGCCTGCCGATCCAAGCGGTAATGGCATCGACGGTCTTTTCTTCGATGCCGAGGAATCCGTGATGGGTGGTCGCGTCGCAGGCCCTGCCATGGCCGCTGTCGCCGCCGTTCAGCATTATCGTCTCCGCCACCGGCGCGCGGGTCAGTTGCCTTTGGATGCGGTTTGCGCCGGCGGGCGGGCTGACCGCGCAGGAATCTTCGGCGTGATGCACCAGGAGAACCGGCGCCACGATACGGCCAAGCGGAAAATCCAGCACCGAGCCGCCCTGTTTACCCGCCGCGCTGATGGCGGCGGTCAGCACGAGCCCGTCCGGCCCTGGCGCGGGCAGGGCGGTGGCGGCATTGACGGCGGAAAGCGTGCCGCGGCTGGTGCCGACCAGCCAGACAGTCCGTCCGGGATAGCGGCTTCGCAATTGCGCGATGACCAGGCCTATTTCCGCCGCGTGCTGTGCCGACATCCGGTAGGCATAGGTCATCCCCTCGCCATCCTGTCGGTCCGAGGGTGCATCGACCAGTGCCGTGCCGACGCCCCGGGCGTTAAACCGGTTTCGGGAACGGCTCAGGAAGTTCCGCTTTGTGCCGCGGATCGTTCCGTCGCGGCCGATCCGGACCGTGCCGTTGCCGCCGGGAAACAGCATGGCGATTGCAGTGGCATCCGGCGGCAGCTCGACCAGCACGCGGAGAACGACGCCGGCGCGCGGCGTAATTTCCAGGACCTCCATTGCCGAAACGCTGCGGAAGACGCTGACAATCAGCAGCAGGATTGCGCTGCCGCGAATGAATGATCTTCGGGCCATGCCGGGTTCCCTTTTCCCGCAGAGGATGCGGCAACCTGCGGCATAAGAAAAGGGCCGCGTCCTGCGACACGGCCCTTCGGTAGCTTCCGGCTTCCGCTGTGGATCAGAAATCCATGCCGCCCATATCGGGCGTGGCCGGCGCGGCCTCTTTCGGTTCCGGCTTCTCGGCAATCATCGCCTCGGTGGTGATCAGCAGGCCGGAGACCGACGCTGCATCCTGCAGCGCCGTTCGGACAACCTTGGCTGGATCGATGATCCCGGCCTTCACCATGTCGCCATAGGTCCCGGTCTGGGCGTCATATCCCCAGTTTGCCTCTTTCGATTCCAGAAGCTTTCCGGCAACCACGGCGCCGTCGACCCCGGCATTCTCGACAATCTGTTTCGCGGGCGCCTGAATGGCCCGGCGGACAATGTCGATGCCGACGCGCTGGGCGTCATTCGCCGCTTTCAGCGAATCCAGCGCCTTGATCGATTTCAGCAGCGCAACCCCGCCGCCGGCGACGATTCCTTCCTCGACCGCGGCCCGGGTTGCGTTCATCGCATCGTCGACCCGGTCCTTGCGCTCCTTGACTTCGATTTCCGTCGCCCCGCCAACACGGATGACCGCGACGCCGCCGGCCAGTTTGGCCAGACGTTCCTGCAGTTTTTCCTTGTCATAGTCGGAGGTGGTTTCCTCGATCTGGGCGCGGATCTGGGCGCAGCGGGCGGCGATATCCTTCTTGCTGCCCGCGCCGTTGACGATGGTGCTGTTGTCCTTGTCGATCTCGACGCGCTTGGCCCGGCCCAGCATGTCCAGGTTGACGTTTTCCAGCTTGATGCCCAGTTCCTCGGAGACGACCTGTCCCGATGTCAGGACCGCGATATCCTGCAGCATCGCCTTGCGGCGGTCACCGAAGCCGGGCGCCTTGACGGCGGCGACCTTCAGCCCGCCGCGCAGGCGGTTGACCACCAGCGTCGCCAGCGCCTCGCCCTCGACATCCTCGGCGATGATCAGCAGCGGCTTGCCGGTTTTCACGATTGCCTCGAGCACCGGCAGCAGCGCCTGGAGGTTGGACAGTTTCGCTTCGTGGATCAGGATATAGGGGTCCTCCAGCAGGACCCGCATCTTTTCCGAATCGGTCACGAAATAGGGCGACAGATAGCCACGGTCGAACTGCATGCCTTCCACGACATCCAGCTCGGTTTCAAGGCTCTTGGCCTCTTCCACCGTGATCACGCCTTCATTGCCGACCTTCTGCATCGCTTCGGCCAGGATCCGGCCGATTTCGGTGTCGCCATTGGCTGATATCGTGCCGACCTGCGAGATTTCATCGTTGGAGCTGATTTTCCGGGCGCGCTTCTTCAGGTCCGCGACGACCGCATCCACCGCGGTGTCAATGCCGCGTTTCAGGTCCATCGGGTTGATCCCCGCCGCGACCGCCTTCGCGCCTTCGCGCACGATAGCCTGCGCAAGCACAGTCGCCGTCGTCGTGC
>CAXBEC010000069.1:0-9584 GCA_963974145.1 uncultured Alphaproteobacteria bacterium
GAAACGATCGTGCTGCATGCCGGTTACCGCAGCGATCCGGCAACGGGCGCGGTGGCTGTACCGATCTATCAGACAACCTCGTTCCAGTTTCAGGATACGGGGCACGCGTCGCGCCTGTTCGCCCTGCAGGAACTGGGCAACATCTATACCCGAATCATGAACCCCACCCAGGACGCGCTTGAACAGCGCATCGCGGCGCTGGATGGCGGTGTTGCTGCACTGGCCGTCGCATCGGGACAGGCCGCATCGGCCATGGCCGTGCAGAACCTTGCCTGGGCCGGCGACAATATCGTCAGTTCGACGAACCTGTATGGCGGGACCTGGAACCTGTTCGCCAATACGCTGAAACAGCAGGGCATCGAAGTCCGTTTTGTCGATCCTGCGGACCCGGAAAACTTCCGTCGGGCGACCGATGACCGAACCCGCGCCTATTACGCGGAAACCCTGCCGAACCCGAAACTTGAAGTCTTTCCGATCCGTGAAGTCGCTGATATCGGTCGCCCGCTGGGTATTCCACTGATAATGGACAATACCGCCGCCCCGATCATCTGCCGGCCATTCGACCACGGGGCCGCGATCTGCATGTATTCGCTGACCAAGTATATCGGCGGCCACGGCACCTCCATCGGCGGCATCATCGTCGATAGCGGAACCTTCGACTGGGAAGCCGTACCGGAACGTCAGCCGGCGCTGAACACACCCGATGACAGTTATCACGGCGCCGTCTGGACCGAAGCGGTAAAGCCGCTGGGCCCAATCGCCTATATCATCCGGGCGCGCGTCGCCCTGCTGCGTGATCTCGGTGCCGCCATCAGCCCGCAGAACGCCTTCCAGTTCATCCAGGGGCTGGAAACCCTGCCCCTGCGCATGCGCGAACATTGCCGTAATGGATTGGCGGTCGCGGATTATCTTCGCCAGCACCCGAAGGTCACCAGCGTCATCCATCCGAGCAACCAGACCGGCGAAAACAAACGCCGCGCAGACACCTACCTGAAGGGCGGTCTCGGCGGACTGGTCGGATTTGAACTGGCCGGCGGCAAGGAAGCGGGTCAGGCCTTCATCGAGGCGCTGAAAATGCTCTACCACGTCGCCAATATCGGTGATGCCCGCAGCCTCGCGATCCATCCCGCATCAACGACGCATTCGCAACTCACCGCCGAAGAACAGATCGCCACCGGCGTGACCGACGGCTATGTGCGCCTGTCGATCGGGATCGAGCATATTGACGACATCATTGCCGATCTTGACCAGGCGCTCGCGACTGTCTGATCCGGGCCGGACGGATATCATGCGGGCTGGCGCAGCATTCGCTGTTCAGCCGCGTCATCTTTGACGCGGCTGCAGCATGCTTGCCGCATTCAAAGTCCGCAGTTACCGGTTCCAGTGGCCCGCCGACCTGCTGACCTCATGGGCGTTCGAAATGGAAACGCTCATTCTGGGCTGGTATATCTATGTCGAAACCGAATCCGTCCTGCTGCTGGCCGTTTTTGCGTCCCTCAATTACCTGGGGACCCTGATCGCGCCCTTCTTCGGCGTGGCGGGAGACAGATTCGGACACAAGGTCATTTTCTGTGCCATGCGCGGCACCTATGCATTGCTGGCGCTCGCCATGATGACCTTCGGCCTGAGCGACGTGCTGACGCCCTATCATGTCTTTGTCATCGTCACCCTGATGGGGCTGATCCGGCCATCGGATATTTCACTCCGCAATGTCCTGATCGGCAATACGATTCCGCCGGCCAATTTCGGCAACGCACTGGGGATGTCCCGGGTCACGCAGGATTCGGCGCGGATCATCGGCGCGCTGGTCGGCGCCGGCCTGTTTACCGCCCTCGGGATCGGCCAGACCTATATCTTCATCGCCGCCTTCTATGCGCTGAGCATGTGCTTCACCTTCGGCATTTCCCGGCAGCTCGATCCCGGCGATGTGACACCGGGCTCGATCCCGGATATCGCAAAACCCGCGACATCGCCGTGGCGCGACCTGCTGGCCGGTCTTGTCTATGTCTGGAACACGCCTTCGGTGCTGGCGATCATGTGGCTGGCCTTTTTCATCAACCTGACCGCCGTGCCGCTGACCTCCAACATGATGCCCTATGTCGCCAAGAACCTGTTCAATCTGGATGCGACGGGCCTGGGGCAGCTTGTTGCCTGCTATGCCAGCGGCGCGCTGACCGGGTCCCTGTTCATGTCGTGGCGCGGCCCGTTGCGACGGCCCGCCCGGTTCTGCGTGCAAAGCGCCATCGTCTGGTACGGTTTACTGATCCTGTTCGGTCAGTCCGAAGGCGTCATCGCCGGCGGTGCCATGTTGTACATCGTCGCCATCGGGCACAGCATCTTCATGATTTCGCTGGGGGTGACCCTGCTCAACGTCGTCGATTCCCGTTTTCGCGGCCGCGTCATGGGCGTCCGGACACTGGCCGTTTACGGGCTGCCGCTCGGGCTGATGCTGGCCGGCAAGCTGATCGAATGGTTCGGATACCACACGACGCTCGCGCTTTACTGCGCAAGCGGCCTGCTGGTCACCCTGCTGACGGTCATCAAGTTTCGCGATGTCCTGTGGCGTTAGGACACCTTCAACGAGCCGTGTTCACCCACCGGCGCCAATCACCGCTATCGCTTCGACCTCTACCAGGTATTCCGGTTTCACCAGCCGGGGGCTGGTAACGGTCGCGCTGGCAATCAGGGCATCGGGAAACACCTCGGCGCGGACGGCATTATACTCGGCATAACGCGCCATATCCGTCACATACGTGGTGATCTTCACCACATCCGCCATGGTCGCATCAGCTTCGGCCAGCACCGCTTCGATATTGGCAAATACCTGGCGCGCCTGCACCGTCATGTCGCCGACGCCGACTGTCCTGCCGTCGGGGTCCAGCGACACCTGGCCTGATACGTAGATCGTGTCACCGACTCGCATGCCCATTGCAAAGCCGGACTTCGCGGCCCTTGGCCATGCGGGATTAAGCGCCTGTTTTTTGGTCATCGCGTCTCACCTGCTCCCGTTATTTCGCTGCGTCAGAAAATACCAGTTGCGTCCCATACTGCCAAAGATATCGGATATGACAGGTTCTGCCTGTGCGCGCATGCAAGCCGGGCATAGAGGGAATATGGATAACCATCCGACATTAGGAATTGACACACCACGCCGAATTCGCTGTCATTGCATGCACTAACACACGGGTGACTTGTAACCATGGCCTTTGCGCCATCGATGAAGTGGAATGCCCGATAACTTATGGCTGGGAGGCCCCGATGTATAAAAATTCAGGACGATTTCTGAGCAGGATAGCGGGCGCGACCGCTGTTGCCGCACTGTTAAGCGCCGGACCGGCCGCTGCGGCATGGCCCGAAAAGCCGGTGACAGTTATTGTGCCGTTCGGCGCCGGCGGCACAACGGACATCACTGCCCGGACATTCCAGAAAGCGATTTCGGACAATAACCTTTCGCCCCAGCCGTTCACCGTCCTCAATGTCACCGGCGGGACAAGCGGGTCCGTCGGCGCAACGCGTGCCGCGACGGCAAGACCCGACGGTTATACGTTCCTGCTGATGCATATCGCCCTGATGTCCGGCGAAGCATCCGGGAAGTCGCAGGTCAGTTACCGCCAGTTCGACCCCGTCGCCGGAACGACAAATGCCTGCATGGTATCCGTGGTTCCGACAGACAGCCCGTTCAAGACCTACAAACAGCTCATGGATGAATCCAAGGCCAATCCGGATACGATCACCTTCGGCACAAACCTGGGCGCGGTCTTCCATATGACCACCCTGACCATGGAAAACGGCAACCCCGGTTCCAAATTCCGGCTGGTCCAGGTTGGCGGCGAATCCAAAAGTATTTCCGCGATGAAGGGTGGCCATACCCAGGTCGGGCTTCTCTCCGCAGGAACGTTTCTGCGATACAAGGACGAAGGTTTCCGCGCTCTGGCCATGCTCGCACCGGAACGTCAGCCACGGTTGGAAGACGTCGCGACGGCCAAAGAGCAGGGCTATGACGCCAGCTTCTGCATCGAGCACTGGTGGCTGGCGCCCAAGGGCACGCCACAGGAAGCCATCGACGGCATGGCCGCGATCACCAAGAAGGTTCTGGAAACGGATTATGCCAAGAAGGTCTTCCTCGAAGACCGGGGCACCGCCCTGACCTTTGACAGTGGCCCGGGTTTCGCCAAGAAACTGGACGCTACCTTTGAGTGGATTTCGCCCCTGGCCAAAAGCGCCAGCCAGAAATAGAGCTGTCCGCAGCGACCATTTCACCTGCATGAAAGACGCGGTTGCGGACGTTTCAAGTTCCTGCCGCGTCTTTTTCCCAACGCGAACATCCGAAAGCGACCATGCGAGACCGCATCCTGGGCTGTATCCTGATCGTGCTGTGCGGCGCTGTTTACTGGGCCACACTGGACCTTCCACCACCAACGTATGAGCCCCTGGGACCGGCCGCGTTTCCGCGCATGCTGGCCGTGCTCATCGGCGTCCTGGCGGTTCCCCTGATTTTGAAACCGGAACGGTATGAACGTGATGCAGGAACCGATGACGTCAAACCAACACCGTGGATGCCGGTCTGGCTGATACTGGGCGCTGTTGTCTTCGCCATTGTCATGCAGTCGCGGATGGTGTCATTCGCCGTCACCGCAACGGTTTTCCTGATTTACGCAACCGCCATACTGACCCGTTTCGACCGCCGGGGCTGGCTGCCAACCCTCATCATTTCGCCGATTATCGGTTTCGGTCTGGAATATATTTTCACCAGCATTTTCATTATCGATCTGCCCTGATCGGCAGATGAGGACACCAACATGGACATGATGTCCGCCATCGGCGCGTTATTTTCCCCCCTGCCCGTATTTTTCATGGCGCTGGGCACCTTCCTCGGCATTACCGTCGGCGCTATTCCCGGCCTGACCGGCGCCATGCTGATATCGCTGACCCTGCCGCTGACTTTTTCCATGACGCCCATGCATGCGCTGGTCATGCTGATCGGCATGTATGTCGGCGCCATATCCGGCGGCCTGATTTCCGCCACCCTGCTGCGTATGCCCGGCACCCCGTCATCGATCATGACAACACTGGACGGCTATCCCATGGCACGGGGTGGCCAGCCGGCCCGGGCGCTCGGGTTCGGTATCAGCGCCTCCTTCTTCGGCGGCTGCCTTGCCTGGATTTTTCTGGTCGCCCTGTCACGGCCACTATCGGAACTGGCGACGAAATTCGGCCCGTTCGAAATCTTCAGCCTCGTGCTGATGGCGATCGTCCTCATCGCCTCGGTCAGCGAAGGCTCGCTGCTGCGCGGCATCATTTCCGGCCTGCTCGGCATGCTGGTCGCCATTCCCGGAGTCGATCCGGCCGGGGGTTCGCTGCGGCTGACTTTCGGGTTCCAGGACCTGACGGGCGGGTTCGGCCTGCTTCCCGTATTGATCGGTGTCTTTGCGGTCGGCCAGATCATATCCGACGTCGCCGATATCGATCGCAAGGGCGAATTGCTGGCCGTGAAGGGCAAGGGCATGTTCCTTGGCCTGAATGACTGGATCCGAAATATGGGCAATCTGGTCCGGTCCTCGCTGATCGGTACATGGATCGGTATCCTGCCGGGTGTCGGCGCAAATATTGCCTCGATCATCGCCTACACGACGACAAAGAACCTGTCGAAGACGCCGGAACGGTTCGGCAAGGGGGCGGAGGAAGGTATTATCGCATCCGAGTCCGCCAATAACGCCAGTGTGGCCGGCGCGCTGATTCCGCTGATCGCCATGGGCATACCCGGCAGCGTCATCGACGCGATCCTGCTGGGCGCCATGACGATACATGCGGTAACGCCCGGCGCGCTGCTGTTCTCCAACAATCCCGACCTCGTCGTTGCCATTATGGGCTCCGCGCTGGTCACCAATTTCATGATGTTCGGCATGATGCTGTTCGGCGCCGTGTATGTGGCGAAACTGACCCTGGTACCGCGGGCGCGGCTGTTACCGATCATCCTGCTGTTCTGTCTGCTGGGTTCCTACGCCGTGACCAACTCCATGTATGACGTGTGGGTCATGCTGGGGTTTGGCGTTATCGGGTTCTGCATGGAGCGCTGCAAGGTGCCGCTGGGTCCTTTCGTCATCGGGCTGGTCCTCGCCCCCATCGCCGAACCCGGGCTTCGGTCGGGACTGATGATTACCGGCGGCGACATCCTGCCCCTGTTCACCCGCCCCATATCGGGCCTGTTCATGGCCATTTGCATTGGCATGGTCATCTGGCAGACGCGGGCCGAATTCAAGCGACGTCGCAAGCCGTAGCGCCAAAACGCTGAAACCGGTGCAGTCCCGGTCCCTTATCGGCAACCCCAGCTACGGCACCACAGACCCTCGCCCGGGTCCGGGACTGCGGAAAGATCGACCAGCCCCGATTTATTATTGCAACTTAGTTTCACTTGCGTTTAAAACGGCCTCGCGCTTAGTATTTCGATAATGATTATCAATAACGTTCGCACTTCCCCCTCACACGGCATGACGGTTTCCTGCGAATAAAGAAAAACGGAGATTTCCAATAAACCGGGCACTGCCTGGCTTCGGTACAGCGCAGGGAAGAAGCTATGGCGCTGGGGCTGCCGGAATACCGCTACGGCGGCGCGATCACGGTTGGCCTTATCGATCATGTCGCGGTCACCGGCGAATACCTGCATGACGAAGATTACGACATCAGCAATGGCGGCACCGGAAATGAACGCCATCCAGCAACCGTGAAACTCGCGATGGATTTCCAGGCGGTCGTGAACAAGGCAAACAAGATCGAGGTAACGATGAAAAATACGTTGAACATGCTGTCCGCCCTGGGGATTACCGCGTCGATCCTGTGCGCGCCGGCGGCACAGGCCGCCGACACCGATAGCATCCTGGAAACCTATGCCGACATAGCCCATGCCGGCTATGAAGATTCGCTGAATACCGCACGCAAGCTGCGCCGCGCGGTCGGTGCGCTGGTCGCCGGCCCCAGCGTGGAGACCCTGGCCGAGGCCCGGGGGGCCTGGCTGGCGGCGCGCGTCCCCTACCAGCAGACCGAAGTATACCGTTTCGGCAATGCGATGGTCGATGACTGGGAAGGGCGGGTGAATGCCTGGCCGCTGGATGAAGGACTGATCGATTACGTCGACACGGGCAGTTACGGCGCGGAATCGGATGAAAACACCCTTTATACCGCGAATGTCATCGCCAATTCCGTCCTCATGATCGGGGGCAGAAAGATCGATGCGACCGATATCACACCGGCCCTGCTTTCCGGCAAGCTGCATGAAGCGGGCGAAGTCGAATCCAATGTGGCGACAGGCTATCACGCCATCGAATTCCTGCTCTGGGGGCAGGACCTGAACGGTACCGGACCCGGCGCCGGCAATCGCCCATACACGGATTTCGATACGGTGAATTGTACCGGCGGCAGCTGCGGCCGGCGCGCGGCCTATCTGCTGACCGCAACGGACCTGCTTATTTCCGACCTGCAGGAAATGGTCGACGCCTGGGCCGAGGATGGCGCCGCCAGAGCGGCTGTGACCTCTTCGGGAAGCAACGGACTGGTCACGATTGTGACCGGAATGGGCAGTCTTTCATACGGCGAATTAGCCGGCGAGCGGATGAAGCTCGGACTGCTGTTGCACAGCCCCGAGGAAGAGCATGACTGCTTCAGCGACAACACGCATGCATCGCATTTTTACGATGCAAAGGGCATTCGCAATGTCTATCTCGGCCGATACAACCGGGTCGACGGCCGGGTTGTCAGCGGAGCGTCGCTTGCCGATCTGGTCAAGGCAGAAGCACCAGCGCTGCATGCCGAAATGCTGGCACGGCTGAACGACACAATGGCCGCGATGCAGCAGATTGTCATCGCCGCGGAAGATGGCGAGGCTTACGATCAGATGATCGGTGAGAACAATCCGGCGGGCAACGCCAGGGTTCAGGCGGCCATAGACGGATTGACCGCGCAAACCAGAACCCTGGAGAAGATCATTGGCGCGCTCGGCATTCAATCGATTGCTTTCGAGGGTTCCGACAGCCTGGACGACCCGAAAGCCGTCTTTAAATGATCCCGGCGACGCGCCTGTTACCGGCATGAAGACGATTCGTTGTCGGGCCTGGGGATGGATCGCAGTCGCCCTGATGCTGCCCCTTCCCCCGCTGGCCCACGCGGATATGACATTGGCGCAGCGCGACCGCATCCTCGCACCGACGCAGGATTTTTCCGCGCCGGAGCAATGGGAGTCCCTGTCCGGCGGTTCGGCCACGAACCGCAAGCGGTTCGATCGTGAAGCTTTCTCGCAGCCATCCGCCAATCTCAGTTTCGCGCAGCGGGCAGACTTTTTCATTGGCAACGGGCTGTTCCGGCGGCTGTGGGTTACGGCCCCGGCATCGACCCGGACAGCGGACGGACTGGGACCGTATTTCAATGCGCGGGCCTGCCAGCGCTGCCATCTGAAGGATGGTCGCGGCCATATACCGACCGGGCCGGAAGACGACGCGGTTTCCATGTTTTTGCGCCTTTCGATACCGCCCCGGAACGATTCTGAGAAACAACTTCTGGCCTCCGGTCGCGACGCGGTTATTCCCGAACCAACCTATGGCGGACAATTGCAGGACCTGGCGATTCCCGGCTACAGGGCCGAGGGCCGAATGGTCATACGGTACACCCCGCTTCCGGTTACGCTTGCGGATGGCGAAACCGTTACATTGAGGCGCCCCGAATACAGCACGACCAAGCTTGCCCACGGACCGATGCAAAGCGATGTGATGCTGAGTCCGCGCGTCGCCCCGCCGATGATCGGCCTCGGCCTGCTGGAAGCCATTGCGGAAGCGGATATTCTGGCCAATGCCGACCCGGACGATCGCGACGGCGATGGCATATCAGGCCGCCCGAATCGGGTCTGGAGCCAGAAGCACAATCAGGTCACGCTCGGCCGTTTCGGCTGGAAAGCCGGGAAACCGGACCTTACCGAACAGAATGCCGGCGCCATGGCCGGTGATATCGGGGTCAGCAACGCGCTGCATCCCGATGTCTGGGGCGACTGCACAACGGCCCAGACGGATTGCCGTGCGGCGGCGCATGGCGGCGACCCGGAAGATGGTGGCCTTGAAGCATCCGACAAGGTCATGAACCCGATCCTGTTCTATACCCGGAACCTCGCCGTCCCGGCGCGGCGCGATGCGGGCAATACGGATGTACTGCGGGGGAAAGCCCTGTTCTACGGCGCGGGTTGTACCGGATGCCACCGCCCGAAATTCGCAACGCGACCGGACTTTCCTGTCGAACCGCTCGCCGGTCAGCTGATCTGGCCCTATTCCGATCTCCTCCTGCATGATATGGGCGAAGGACTGGCCGATCATCGGCCGGAAGGTCAGGCGACCGGGCGGGAATGGCGAACGCCGCCCCTATGGGGGATCGGCCTGACGGAAACCGTCAACGGGCATACCCAGTTTCTGCATGATGGACGTGCACGGAACCTGACCGAGGCAATCCTGTGGCATGGTGGTGAGGCCAGGGCCGCTCGCGATGCCTTTGCCGCCATGCCGAAACCGGATCGCGAACTTCTGCTGCTTTTTCTGGAATCCCTATGAAAC
>CAXBEC010000070.1:0-9536 GCA_963974145.1 uncultured Alphaproteobacteria bacterium
ATCCTCATCGGGAAAAAACCGGCTGCGATCCTCATCGCTGGTCATCAGGCCCAGAATGACTTTTCGAAAACCTTCCACCGCTTCGGCGCCCGCTTCGCGGTATGCCCGGGAAAATCGTTCACGCTGGTTCGCGGTCAGTTCCATTTCCAGCGCATGCCCTTTTTCCGTCAGCTCCAGCAGCCGCTGGCGGCGATCCTCAATACCCTGTACCTGCACGATGAAACCTTCGCGCACCAGTTGCCCGAGAACACGGTTCAGGCTCTGCTTGGTGATTTTCAGGATGCCGAGCAATGCGGATACGGAAGTGCCCGGATAACGGCCGACAAAATAAATAACCCGATGATGCGCGCGCCCGAATCCAAACTTTTCCAGAATTGCATCCGGTTCCGCCGTGAAATCACGATACGCATAAAACATCATTTCGATGCCCTGACGCAGGTCCTCATCGCGCCGATAGGAGGGGTTCGCTGTTGTGGGCGCCGCGCTATCCACCGCTGTACTCCTGTATGATGCCGCGTTTATTATGGCAGCATATTTGACATAAAAATCGTGCGAATGTTACAAAGTCGGCCAGTTTTTTGAGGATATGTTACCTTTTTCTCGGCTGCCGGTAAATTTACAGTCTTGAACCAGGCGAACACAAATGTTGAGGTCCTGGCGGCGTTTTTTTGCCGCCCACAAGCCGGATTGTTTCAGGGAGATTCCAATGGATATGAGCTACGATAACCGACCGGGGCATATATGGATGGATGGCGGCCTTGTTCCCTGGCAAGACGCGAATGTCCATGTCCTGACACATGCGCTGCATTACGCATCCTGTGTGTTCGAAGGCGAGCGGGCCTATGACGGCCGAATTTTCAAGCTGAACGAACATACCGAGCGGCTGTTCGCCGGCGCGCAAACCATGGACTTCAAAATTCCCTACACGGTCGAGGAAATCAATGCCGCCTGCCGGCTTGTCGTGGAAAAGCAAGGCATCAAGGACGGTTACATCCGCCCGATTGCCTATCGCGGCGCGGAAATGATGGGTGTTTCGGCCCAGAAAACACAGATTCACGTCGCCATCGCCGCCTGGGAATGGCCCGATTATTTCGCCGACCGGATGGCCGGCATCCGCATGAAATGGGCGAAATGGCGCCGCCCCGACCCGGCGACGATCCCCTGCAAGACCAAGGCAGGCGGGTTGTACATGATCTGCACCCTGTCGAAGCATGATGCGGAAAAGGACGGCTATGCGGATGCGCTGATGCAGGATTATCGCGGCTATATCGCCGAAGCGACCGGCGCGAACATCTTCATGTTGTTGGAAGACGGCAAACTGCATACGCCGGAACCGGACTGCTTTCTGGACGGCATCACAAAACGCACAGTATCGGCCCTTGCCCGGAAACGCGGCTATGAAATCGTCCAGCGGCACATCAAGCCGGAGGAACTCGCCGGGGCGTCTGAAGTCTTCCTGACGGGCACCGCCGTCGAAGTCACCCCGGTCCGGGAAATCGGCGAATACAGCTTCATGCCGGGCGAAATGACCCGCACGCTGATGCAGGATTACGACGCCGAAGTCCGCAGCGAAGTGCCGGCGACGCTAAACGCCGCATAAACCTGATCGGAACCGGCCGCTACCAGGCCATGTCGAGAATTTCACGGACCTGCGCTGGGCCGGTAATTTTGCGCGGGTTCGTATGCACCCAACGGTCATGCATGGATTTTTCGGCTATTTCATCGAGCTGATCCCGCTCTAAACCGGCATCACGCAACGTGCCCGGCTGGCCGAGGCCGGCGATAAAGTCGCGCAGCACATCGGCAGCATCGGCGTCCGATCGGCCGAACGCGGCGCTGACAAGCGCCTGGCGGTCTGCATTGATCGTTTGGTTATAGCGCAGCACATTCGGCAGCATGATGCAGGAGGTATGGCCGTGGGGCACATTCGCGGTGCCCCCCAGGACATGCCCGATGCCATGACTGGCGCCCTTTGACACCCCGGCCTGCCCGCCGACCATGGAGAGCCACGCGCCGGTCTGGCAGTCCAGCCGCGCATCCAGGTCGTCCGGGTCCGCCTTGCAGCGCGGCAGGCCGCGTGACAGCAGTTTCAGCGCCTGAATCGCCGTTCCCTCCACATAGGACATAAGGTTGATCGAGCACAGATCCTCTACTGCATGATCTACCGCCCGGACCCCGGTCGACAGCCAAAGCCATTCCGGTGTGTGGACCGTGACGGCAGGGTCGAGGATCACGGCATGCGGCGCGAACAGCGGATGCCGGAACATCTGCTTGGTCCGGCGTGCCGTATCGGTGCAGCCTGCCGTCAGATTGAATTCACCCCCGGAGAGCGTCGTGGGCACGGAGATCATGCGCGCTCGGGGCGCGTTCATGTCAGGCTGCTCACTGCTGCCGTTTTCGGCAATGCGCGTATAATAACGATCCAGCGCACCACGATCCCGGACATCATTGGCAAGGCACAACACAATCATCTTGCCGCCATCCGTGACCGACCCGCCACCCAGCGTCACGATCAGGTCCGTATCTGCATCCCGCGCCGCATTGGCGGCAGCGACCACATCCTCCCGCGGCGTATGCGCCCCCATCCGGTCGCAAATCCCCGCAAACCGGTTGCCCAGAGCCTTGCGCAAACGGTCAACCGAATCCGTGGTCCGCGCAAGGGTCCCGCTGGACAGAACGAAAACCCGCTTTGCCCCCAGTTCATCGGCTTCCGCCGCCACGGCGGCATCGAACGGCGCGCCGTAGCGGACACGGTCTATTGCCGCGTAACGGAAAACGCCAGCCGGAGTCATGAATTATGCCGTTTGGCCGGAGTTCGGATCGAAACCATCCGGCCCATCCGAGCTGTTTGATTCGTCCAGTTTCTTGCTGTCCAGATCCGATTTTGCACGATCAGCAGCGTCCTGATCACGGGTTTTTTCGGCCTTTGTACGACCGGTCCGGGCACGGTGGCGCGCCGCCTCGCCGGCTTTTTCGTCCCGCGCCCTCTTTTTGCGAAACTCTCGCAGATTGACAATCTCGGCCATCGTTATTCCGCCGCCTCCCTGCGCGAATTGGCGGCCCAGCGTTCCGCAGCCGCATCGTCACTCTCCCGGGCCTCAACCCAGCGCGCCTCGCCAGCACCCGTTTCCTCAAGCTTCCAGAACGGCGCCTTGGTTTTCAACCAGTCGATCAGGAAGTGGCAGGCCTCGAACGCCGCGGCGCGGTGCGGGCTGGCGACAATGATCAGGACGATCTGGTCCCCCGGCTCCAACCGCCCGTAGCGATGCACGACCAGACTGGCTTCCAGCGGCCAGCGGGCATGGGCTTCGTCGTCGATTGCGGCGAGCATTTTTTCGGTCATGCCGGGATAATGCTCCAGCGTCATCGCGCCGGATCCCGCGCCGCCCCCCATATCGCGAACGAGGCCAACGAAACTCGTCACACCGCCAATTTGCGTATTACCCCTGGTCAGCGCCGCCATTTCCGCACCGACATCGAAATCCTCACGCTGTACCCGTACGGTCATGTCAACCTCCGGTCATTGGCGGAAACAGGGCTACTTCCTCATTGCCTCTCAGGACAGTTTCCAACGTAGCAAATTCCTGATTGACGGCAACACGAATTGCACTGGTATCTGAAAATGCTTCCAAATATTCGGGGCCGCGCCCCTTCAACCAATCGATCAGCCCCGCTACGTCATGGACGCCTTCCGGCAGGGAAATTTCTTCCTCGCCGGTTCCCGTGCGCTGCCGCAGCCACGCAAAATACAATATCTTCATGGCATGACCTCTGTGAATGGTAGGAAATCTACCATGTTGCCCGGTTCCAGCACGGTCAAGTCCTCCGGCAAGATGACCAGGCCGTCCGCACCGACCAGCGAAGACAGGACACCGGCCCCGCTGCGGCCGTTTTTATGGGCCACCGGACCGCCGTCGGAACCGTTTTCGATACGCGCGCGGACAAATTCGCGGCGGCTGATTTTCTTGCGATGTTCGAATCCCGACCGCACCCGGTAACTGACCGGCGCCGTGTTCGCGGCACCTGAAAGACGCAGGATCAGCGGCCGCGCCACTGTCAGGAACGTCACGATGGCGGCACCCGGGTTCCCCGGCAGGCCCGCGACGGGCACCGGACCACGCGGCGTGTTAATCTGCCCCAGCGCCACCGGCCGCCCCGGTTTTATCGCGAGGCGCCAGAAATGCAGCGACCCCTGCGCCTCGACCGCTGCCTTGATATGGTCTTCTTCGCCAGTCGACATTCCACCCGACGTAATTACCAGATCATGGTCCAGCGCGGCGGCGGCCAGTGCATTGCGGATGATATCCACCCTGTCGGGGATAATGCCGAGGTCCGTCACGATACAGCCCAGCCGCGACAACGCCGCGATAAGCATGAAACGGTTTGAATCAAAAATGGAGCCGGGGCTTAGTCGCGCCGTGTCCGGATCGCGCAATTCATCACCGCTGGAAAACACCGCAACGCGAAGTGGATCGTAAACATTCAGCGTGGTATGCCCCAGTGACGCCGCGACACCGATTTCCTGCGGGCGCAGTCGCTGTCCGGTTGTGAGCACGGTCTCGCCCTGGCGAATGTCCTCGCCCGCCGCACGCCGGTTAGCGCCCATTTTGATGCCGGGCTGGATCGAAACGGTATCGCCATCCAGCCGACAATCCTCCTGCATCATGACCGTGTCCGGACCGGAATCACCGTCACCGGACGGCATGGCCGCCCCCGTAAAAATACGTGTCGCCGCGCCGCGCCGCGCGGGATGCGGCAGAGGATGCCCTGCCGCCGCGCGGCCGGTAACCGGCAGTCGGGTTTCTGCATCTGACAACAGGTCATCAAAATACACCGCATAACCGTCCACAGCCGAATTCGCATGCGGCGGCACATCCATCGGCGCGACAATGTCTTCCGCCAGGAACCGGCCAGCGGCATCCGGCAGGGATACTGTGGAAACGCTTACAATTGGCACGGTACGGTCATGCAGCGCCGCCAGCGCGTCCTGCAGCGGCGTCAGTTCCCCGCCAAAGGCAAAACAGTCGTCGCTAAGCTGCGCCATGCGTTACGGCCTCACGCAATCCGGTCTCGGCAAGTATAAAATCCGCAATGCCCGGCACGTCGTTCAAATCCAGAACCGGCAGCGATACCTGCGGCAGGGGCACGTCGCAGGCAACCGCAACAATGCAGGGGTCATCCGTGCAAAGCAGCGGCTTGCCGTTGGCC
This sequence comes from uncultured Alphaproteobacteria bacterium, assembly GCA_963974145.1. Classification (GTDB taxonomy): domain Bacteria; phylum Pseudomonadota; class Alphaproteobacteria; order UBA8366; genus MarineAlpha4-Bin1. The sequence goes on from CAXBEC010000070.1 coordinate 5,209, forward strand.
GGGCGATGCACCTCCAGCTTGGTATGGTCATGCCGCTTGAACCCTTCAACCAGCAGCAGGTCCACGGGTGTCATATTCACGACGATATCGTCCAGATCCGGTTCCGGACCACCCTGATGTTCATGCATCAGGGCCCAGCGCCTGGCGGAACTGATCATTACCTCGGTGGCGCCAGCCTGCCGGTGTTCATACGAATCCTTGCCCGGCTTGTCGATGTCGAAGTCATGATGGGCATGCTTGACCGTGGACACACTGATACCGCGCGACAGCAATTCCGGAATCAGCCGAACGACAAGCGTGGTCTTGCCGCTGCCGCTCCACCCGGACAGTCCGAATACCTTCATACCAAAACTACTCCGCCACGAGCCGGGCTTTAGCCCGTGCTGTTCTTTGCTGTTTGCGCCGGAACCTTCTTGGGCGGCGGCGCTGTTTCCGTCGTCAGATGTGCCAGCCCGACCTTGAGGTAGTCATACCCCGTGACAATGGTCAGAAGCGCCGCAACCCATAACCCGACGTCACCGATGACCACCGCCGGGATGGCTGCCGGCGCCGCATCGCCGACGATCAGGAACCCCAGAGCTAACATCTGGATAAAGGTCTTCCATTTGGCAAGGCCGCTGACGGGAACGCCGACCTTTATTTCCGCCAGGAATTCCCGCAACCCGGACACCAGCAGCTCGCGGCACAGGATCACCAGCCCCGGCAGAATCGCCAGCCCCACGATCCGGTCGAAGGCCACCAGCATGAGAATGATCGATGCAACGAGCAGCTTGTCGGCAACCGGGTCCATGAAACGCCCGAAGCTGGAGATCGTACCCATCGACCGCGCCGCATAACCATCGAAGAAATCCGTGATGCAGGCGAAGGCATAAATTGCCAGCATTACCCAGCGCACCGTATCGCCGTCGATCCAGAACAGCGCGACAATCGCGGGTATGGCCCCGATCCGCGACAGCGTCAGGAGGTTCGGCAGATTGCTAATCACGTTGCTATCTTTCAGGGCGGAAACGGTTTTTCAGGCCGGCGGCTACTTATCCATTCTACTGATCGCTATGGAAATGGCCATAAATTTTCTCCGCCACCGCCCTGCTGATACCGGTTACCGCTTCGAGGTCAGCCAGTCCGGCGCGCGCGACGCTGCGGGCGGAACCGAAATGCAGCAGCAAAGCCTTCTTGCGCTTCGCCCCGATACCGGCAACTTCATCCAGTGGCGATGCCGAAATTCCGCGGGATCGCCGCGCCCGGTGCGCCGTAATCGCAAAGCGGTGCGCCTCATCCCGCAGGCGCTGGATGAAATAAAGCAGCGGGTCCCGCGGGGCCAGCATGAAGACGCTGCCATCCGGCCGGTAAAACTGTTCGCGGCCCGCATTACGATCCGGCCCCTTGGCGACACCCAGCAGGGCGACATCGTCGATGCCGAGTTCCGCAAAGACTTCACCGGCGATGCCAAGCTGGCCACGCCCGCCATCGACGATCACCAGGTCCGGCCACTGGCCATCGCGCCGTTCCGGGTCTTCCTTCTGCGCACGGCGGAACCGTCGGGTCAGGACCTCGCGCATCATCGCGTAATCATCGCCCGCTTCCGCTTCGCCCTCGCCGCCGACGGTCTTGATATTGAACTTGCGATAGGCGTTCTTCATCGGCCCGTCGGGACCGCACACGATCATCGCGCCGATGGCGTTGCTGCCCTGGATGTGGCTGTTGTCGTAAACCTCGATCCGTTCAGGCGAGGCATCGAGGTCGAGCCGATCCGCCAGTGCATCCATCAGTTTGCGATGGGACGCGCTTTCCGCCATCCGGCGGCCCAGCGCATCGCGCGCATTGGCAATGGCATGGTCGACGGCGTTCCGTTTCGCGCCGCGCTTCGGCGACAGCAGCTGCACCCGGTGCGACGCCCGCACCGATAGCGCCTCGGCAAGCAGGTCCCGCTCGGCCAGATCGTGACTCAGCAGCACAGCCTTTGGCGGCGCTTTGTCGGAATAGAACTGGCCGACGAAAGCGCCCAGAACGTCCGATGCCTCCTGTTGCCTGTCATGCGACGGGAAATAGGCGCGGTTCCCGTAATTCCGGCCATTCCGGAAGAAAAAGACCTGAACGCAGGACTGGCCGCCCTCCATATGCAGGGCAATCACGTCGACATCGTCCAGACCCGGTACATTGATGTCCTGATGCGCCTGAATTTGCGTCAGTGCCCGTATCCGGTCGCGGATTTTCGCGGCGGTTTCGTATTCCAGAGCCTCGCTGGCAGCCTCCATCTGCTTTGCCATCCGCGCCTGCACATCGCCGCTGTGACCCGTGAGGAAATCGCGCGCGGAATCGACCATGGCCGCATAATCTTCCTTGCTGATCCGGCCGACACAGGGCGCGCTGCATCGCTTGATATGATACTGCAGGCAGGGCCGGGTCCGGTTGCGGAAGATATTGTCGGAACAGTTCCGCAGCAGGAATGCCCGCTGCAGGGAGGTGACGGTCCGGTTGACGGCGCCGGCCGAGGCGAATGGGCCGAAATAGGTGCCGGGCCGCTTGCGCGCGCCGCGGTGCTTCACGATCTGGCTGAATTCGTGATCGCCGGTAATCAGGATATGGGCAAAAGTCTTGTCGTCCCGCAGCAGCACGTTGTAGCGCGGCAGCAGCTTCTTGATCAGGTTCGATTCGAGCAGCAGTGCCTCGACTTCCGTATGGGTCGTCACGAACTCCATACGTTTCGTTTCGGCAATCATACGCTGCAGCCGGATCGGCAGTTGCGCGGGGCGCGTATAGGAGGCGACCCGGTTTCGCAATTGCCGGGCCTTGCCGACATACAGCACATCGCCGCGCTCGTTGATCATGCGGTACACACCGGGCGCCGCTGGCAGAGTTTTCAGGTAACCCCGAATCACCTCGGCGCCGGCCGCCATGCCCTGATGCCGCATCGCCCGGTTGCCCGCCCCCAGTTCAGCGTCATCAGTCATGGCGCAGGCCATTATCTTTCAATGCGCGCGTGGCTATCAGCATGGTTCCATCGTAACATAATTCAGTAATTTCCAGCGCTTCCCCGTGCAACGCGGGGTCTGCATGGCGCCGGCAAATCACATATCCCCGGCTCATGTGCATATCCCTGTGGAAAACACCCTGTCAGAAAGGCATCGGGTAGCTTTTGCAGGGCCTTGACGTCATTGCCTGTTTTTTGTGCAATATAATAACGTGTTGTTTTAACTGTCTTTTTCATAACCCAAATGTAAACAAATAGTTACGCTTCTGTTACATCGGTATCCGGGAATGGAAACAGCGTCCCATTGCGCAAGTGTGCACAACCTCGACCGAATACTTTTCCGTGCAAACCGTATTTATCGTTAATTAGTTGCGGCGTTAAAGCATTCACTTGAAACTTTACTCGTCGATCGGCCCATCGCCCAGCGGTTGCCGCCAGCCAAGATGCTGCCCGCCATCCAGCGCAATCATCTGCCCGGTCATCGACGGCGATTCGACAATGAAACGAACCGCGCTGGCGACCTCTTCCGACGAGGCGCCCCGTTGCAACGGTACCGATGCCTGCTGGCGGCGAAACTGCTCTTCGGTCTGGCGCTCGTTGCGCAGGGTCGGCCCCGGCCCGATCCCGTTGACCCGGATACGCGGCGCCAGCGCCAGCGCCAGTGTCTGGGTCAGGGTCCACAACCCGGTCTTGCTCAACGTATAGGAGATAAAATGCGGCGTCAGATTCCAGACCCTCTGGTCCAGGATATTGACGATCACACCTTCCTGGTCTTCGGGCAGCGACGCGGCCATATCCTGCGACAGCACAAACGGCGCGCGCAGATTGGATTCCAGATGCACATCCCAGCTTTCCCGCGTCGCATCCGCGATACCGTCGCGTTCAAAATGCGATGCATTGTTCACCAGGCAGCCGACGGGCCCGAACCGGGCAATCGATTCGACCATCAGCCGCCTGACCTCTTCTTCCACGGCCAGATCGGCGCGCAGGGCGACTGCTGTTCCGCCCTGGCGCGTAATTTCCGCGACGACGGATTCAGCGTCTTCCGCCGACCGGTTGTAATGCACCACCACCGACCAGCCCCATGCCGCGAGGTCACAGGCGATCGCCTTGCCGATGCGCCGGGCGGCGCCGGTAACCAGTGCTGTTTTCGGTATCGTCATGGCCGCAGGATAGGGTGCCGGCGCAAGGCCGCACAAGGCCGGAAAGAAATCCGTTGCACTGCGATCAAACTCCCCGGCGCATGCGTTTCTTGCCCTTTTTGCCGCCCGGCCGCCCTTTCGCCATGATGCCCCGGGGCACGGACTGGATGGTGGCCGCGATCTTCGGGTTGATCGGCGCAGAATCGGCCGGCATG
>CAXBEC010000071.1:0-9395 GCA_963974145.1 uncultured Alphaproteobacteria bacterium
GGTCGGCTCCTTCGCCCGCTCCGAACGGATGGCGAAATGGAACGAAGGGCTGCGAATCGCCGATGCCATCGGCGACGGCGCGTCCCTGCCGCCACGCGCCGTCTTCCCCTGGAACCGTTGAGCCGCGGTCAGGCGCCCGGAATCTGATACCGGGCGTCGCCGTCTTCGGCGATCTGGGCCGGAAGCTGTTCCTCCCAGGCCAGATAGGCGCGCATCGCGTCCTGGTTGCCATCGTGGCGGTCATGTACGAAGAACAGGAAATCGAGGCGTTCGGAATCCGGCGGCGTATCCGGGCTTGATTCCAGCGGCAGACCGGCCTGTTTCCAGGCTTCGCGTCCGCCGGTCAGCAACGCGACAGGCGCTTCTGCGATTGCCAGAACATCGGGCACCGCCAGCCGGGCGCGGGTTTCATGTTCCGAATACAGTACGATTTTCTTGCCCTTGGGCAGTTTGGCGAGGGTTTCCGCAACGCGCGGGCGGATCGCCCAGACAGCGCCGGGGATATGCGCTTCCCGGTACAGGGTAGAGACATCGATATCGACGGCGACCGCTTCGCCGGCATCCAGCGCGATGGCGAGGGACTTGGGATCGATCTCCTCGATTTCGTAATCCTTCCGGCCCAGCAACTGCCGTTTCGGCGCCTCGGTTTCGGTCGCGTCGCTGCCGACGCCGCCCTCCAGCACATAAACATCCCAGCGCATCTGCAGCATCCAGTGGGCGGTCATCGTCGCGCGGATTTCCGTGTCGTCGACCAGCACGACCCGGGCGCCGCGCGTGCCGATCCAGCGGTCGGCGGCCTGTACCAGCTGGCCGCCGGGCACGGATATGGAGCCGGGCAGATGGCCGGCGGCATATTCGCTATCATCGCGGACATCGACGATATGCAGCGTGCGGCTGTCCGTTTCGCCGCGCCATTTTTCCAGCGTCGCCTTGTCGACACTTTTCACGCCGTAGCGCTGGCGGACAGAATCCCGGACCGCCTTTGCCTTGGCTTCGCCTTCCGGTGTGGTCGGGCCGAATGAATCGCTGGCGCCACGCGCCAGTTCGCGCCCGGAAAGTACCCAGCCCTGGGTGCCGCCGCGCAGCGCCACGACCCGGTTCGGGATACCGGCATTGATCAGCGACTGCGCGCCGATGATGCTGCGCGTCCGCCCGGCGCAGTTGACGACGACAAGCGTGTCCGGCGACGGGGCGAGGTCGTGGACCCGGTAGGCAAGTTCCGCGCCCGGGACATTGATCCCGTTGGGAATACTCATCCGCTTGTATTCGGCCGGTGTCCGGCTATCCAGCACAACGATGTCTTCCTTGGCGTCGAACATTGCCTGCAGTTCATCGGCGGAAATCGCCGGGGTGTGGCAGGCATGTTCGACGACTTCGCCGAAGGCCTTGCTCAGCACGTTTTCGCCCTTGAAGACGACATAGCCGGCCTTTTCCCAGGCCGCGATACCGCCATCGAGGATTGCGACATCCGTATAGCCGACCGCTGTCAGCCGGGCGGCGGCCCGTTCCGCGACACCGTCGCCGCCATCGACCAGCACCATGCGGACCGAACGGCGCGGGACACGGGCGTCGATTTCCGATTCGAGGACGCTATAGGGGATGGAAACGGCGAGGAGCATATGGCCCTCGCCGTATTCACCGTGCTCGCGCACGTCCAGCAGGGCCAGTTCCTGGCCGTCATTGATCATGGCTTTCAGCGAAGGGGCGTCGATTTTCCGGGGCATGTTCGGGTTCCTGTTTCGTGCAGATAGGCACTATTTACCAAGAACCACCTGATTCACAAAATCGGTGAATGACTCCCGCTCCGGGCCGGGCTTTCAGGCGTCGGCGGCGACCCGCGTGATGCGCAACACATTGGTCGCGCCGGGCGTTCCGAAGGGGACACCGGCGGTGATGATGATCCTGTCATGCGCCTTGGCGAAGCCATCGGCGACCGCGAAATGGCTCGCCTTGACGACCATGTCCTGGAAATTCCGCGCATCGCTGGAATGGACAGAATGGACGCCCCAGACAATGGCCAGCCGCCGCGCCGTTTCGATCACCGGCGTCAGGCAGATCACCGGCACTTCCGGCCGCTCCCTTGCCGCCCGCAGCGTCGTAGAGCCGGAGGTGGTGAAGGTCACGATGGCGGCGGCGGAAAGCGTATGCGCCACCTGGCGCGCCGCGGCGCTGATCGCGTCGGCGGCCGTGGCCTCCGGTTCCAGCCGGTCGGTATCGATGGCCCGGCGGTAACTCGGTGCGACCTGAACCCGCTCGATGATGCGGTTCATCATGCTGGCCGCCTGTACCGGGTATTTCCCGGCGGCGGTTTCAGCCGACAGCATGACCGCGTCGGCGCCGTCATAAACGGCGGTTGCGACGTCGGAGGCTTCGGCCCGGGTCGGCGTTGGCGAATCGATCATGGATTCCAGCATCTGGGTCGCCACCACAACCGGCTTGCCGTGCTGGCGGCAGGCGCGGATGATCCGCTTCTGCAGCACGGGCACGTCTTCTGGCGGCATTTCAACGCCCAGATCCCCGCGCGCGACCATGACCGCGTCGCTCAGCTCGATGATTTCCTCCAGCCGGTCGATGGCGGCCGGCTTTTCCAGCTTGGCGATGATGGCGGCGCGGCCGGCGATCAGCTTGCGCGCCTCGGCGATGTCTTCCGGGCGCTGGACAAAGGACAGGCCGCACCAGTCGATGCCGAGCTCCAGCCCGAATCGCATGTCGTCCTTGTCCTTGGCGGTCAGCGGCGACAGGGGCAATACCACGCCCGGCACATTCACGCCCTTGCGGTTGGACAGATTGCCCCCCGTTATGACCTCGCAATCGGCAAAATCCTTGCCGCATTTCACCACGCGCAGCTGGAGTTTGCCGTCGTCGAGCAACAAATCGGTCCCGGCACTGATCGCCTGGTAGATTTCCTTGTGCGGCAGCCGGACGCGGGTCTGGTCGCCTTCCGCCTTGCTCTGGTCCAGACGAAAGGCGGCGCCATCCTCCAGGGTAACCGGGCCGTCAGCGAAAGTGCCGATGCGTAATTTCGGTCCCTGAAGGTCCATCAACACGGCAATCGGCCGCTTCGTCTTGCGTTCCAGCTTGCGAATGATGTCGTAATTCTTCCGGTGATCGTCCTGGGTGCCGTGGCTGAAATTCAGCCGGAACACGTCGACCCCGACCTCGAACAGGTCAGCGATAGTTTTTTCGGAGGAACTGGACGGACCCAGCGTGGCAACAATTTTGGTTCGGTGTTCTCGTCTCATGGGCGACCTTCGGAACATATTGTGTCTGCGACTATCACTAGCACAAAAAATATTGCACTGCCGTAAATATACATGAAAGTTTTTCGCATTATCCGGCGGGCTGCCGGTATGTACCGGCTTCTCGCCCGGGAGGGCGGTGACCCGGGCAGGATTTTACGGATCGAAATATCTGACCCGCTGCGACAGCGTTGCGCTGTTCAGAAGCCCTGAAATCGCTATATTCGCCCGATGTCTATGATTACTGCAGAAGAAGCTGAATCCTTTACCCTGCTGGGCCCGGATGACCCGGCACCCGCGACCGTTCTCAACGCCGCCGCCCGCGCCCGTGCCGTCATCGTCTGCGATCATGGCGGCGATGCGGTGCCTGAAGCGTTGGATGGCCTGGGGCTGGATGCCGCGATCCGGGCGCGGCATATCGCCTGGGATATCGGCGCGGCGGATCTCGCGCGGGGTCTGTCGGAACGGCTGGCGATGCCGGCGGTGCTGGCCGGTTATTCCCGCCTTGTCATCGACCTCAACCGGCCGCTGGATGACCTGACCTCGATCCGTGCAATCAGCGACGGTGTTGTCATTCCGGGCAATCGCCGCCTGACCGAAGGGGAAACCGAGGCGCGCGTGGCTGAAATCTTCCGGCCCTATCACGCGGCGGTCGCGGCGACGCTAACGGAGTGCACGGTTCCCGTGCCGGCGGTCATCTCCGTCCACAGTTTTACCCCGGTGATGAAAGGGTTTGAGCGGCCCTGGCATATCGGCGTGCTCTACAATGCGGATGCCCGGATCGGGAAGCCGTTGATGGAAGGGTTTGCGCGGAACCGCGATATCACAATCGGCGACAATCTGCCTTATTCCGGCTTCGACCTGTTCGGCAACACGATCGAAACCCATGCGATGCCGCAGGGCCGACCCAATATTCTGCTGGAAATCCGCCAGGACCTGATCGATACGCATCATGGCGCCGAGAAATGGGCCGATATTGTCGCCGATGCGCTGGCGCCGGTGCTGGCGGATGAAGATTTATACCGGGTGTTTGGACAGCGGGAGGACTGAATGTGGCAGATTCCGACGCGCCGCTGACAATCGGTATCGAGGAAGAATACCTGCTGATCGACCCGGAAACCCGGGATCTGGCTATTGACCCGCCGCACGCCATTCTGGAGTCATGCGTCAGTCGGATTGGCGAAGAAGACGGCGCGGTAACGCCGGAATTCCTGCGCGCCCAGATCGAGGTCGCAACGCCCGTCTGTCATTCCATCAAGGAAGCGCGCGGGCGGCTGGCGCATCTGCGCGGTTGCGTTACCACGGCGGCGGCGGAACACGGGTTGCGGCCCATCGCGGCGTCGACGCACCCTTTTGCGGACTGGAGCGTCCAACGGCATACCGACGGGGACCGCTACAACGTACTGGCGGAGGACATGCAGCAGGTGGCGAAGCGACTGCTGATCTGCGGCATGCATGTCCATGTCGGCATCGAAGACGCGAACATCCGCAACGACATGCTGAACCAGGTTAGTTATTTCCTGCCGCATCTTCTGGCGCTGACGACCTCGTCACCGTTCTGGCAGGGCCGGCTGACGGGGCTGATGTGCTACCGGCTCAGCGTGTTTGACGAATTGCCGCGCACCGGACTGCCGGAACGCTTCGACAGCCATGCGGAATACACCCGCCATGTGGACGCGCTGATCGAGGCCGGGCTGATCGACGACGCCAGCAAGATCTGGTGGGATATTCGGGCGCATTCGAAGTTTCCGACGCTGGAAAACCGGATCTCGGATATCTGTACGCGGATGGATGACGGGATAACGGTGGCGGCACTGTATGCCTGCCTGCTGTCGATGCTGATGCGGCTGCGGCGCAGCAACCAGCGCTGGCGCGTCTATTCCAACATGCTGGTGCGGGAAAACCGCTGGCGGGCGCAGCGCTATGGCATCGACAAGGGGCTGGTGGATTTCGGCCAGGGGCGCATCGTCGATTACGCCGAACTGCTGGATGAAATCCTGGACCTGATCCGCGAGGACGCGGCGCGGCTGGATTGCGTGGCGGAAGTGGAAAATGCCCGTAATATCGTGGCGCGCGGCACCAGCGCCCATGGTCAGGTCGCCTGCTACCACAACGCGAAAACGGCCGGGGCCACGGAGGCCGAAGCGTTGCGCGCGGTGGTCGACTGGCTCGCGGACGAAACGCAGGAGGGGGTTTCCCCGGCGGGGGCTGGTAATCGCGGCGCTCAGACGCCAGATTGATGGCAGATGTGACTACGGGACAGGAGGAACGATATGTCGGAACTGGATAAACAGACGCAAACGGAACTTGAAGCGGCCGCGTTTCGCACGCTGGTGGCGCATCTGCGCGAACGGACCGATGTGCAGAACATCGACCTGATGAACCTGTCGGGCTTCTGCCGCAACTGCCTGTCCAAATGGTACACGGCGGCGGCCAAGGAAAAGGGCCTGGATATGGAATACGAAGATGCCCGCGAAATCGTTTATGGCATGCCGTACAGCGAATGGAAGTCGAAATACCAGAAAGAGGCGACGCCGGAACAGCTGGCGAAGATGAAGGCGGCGCATTAGGGCGCGCCGGGCGCCAGCCGGGGTATGGCGTTCCGGATATACTGGATCGCGCTGGCGGCAGTCACTGCCGCGCTGATGCTGCTCTGGGCCGTGCAGCCGCTGTGGTCGGTCTTCGAACTGTTTGCCCTGCTGGCGCTGCTGGCGCCGTTCTACCTGCCGCTCGCATACCGGCTGGGTGTCCGGCTATGGGTTGCAAGGCAGCGCCGGTTGCTCGGCCTGCCGGCCGCCAGCGACCGCGACCTGATCGATTTCGTTGCCGAGGAACTGGACCATGCCGGGATCGCCTGGCAATGGCGCGTTGCGATGCGGGGCACATCGGACGGAGACGAAATCGAAATCGGTGAAGCGGATTCGGACGACCTGAGTGTCAAGGCACAACGTGGCGTCCTGCTGGTCAGCGAGACCGAGTCCGGCACCAGCCGCTTCGTCGACCCGGTCGCGGCGGTCGATTATGTGGTCGGCCTGTACAAGGGGCCGTCGCATGCGGATACCGCGATTTATGTGGAAAGCGAAGAAGGCGCCACCTGACCGGCAGAAAAGCCTTGCCCGCGCGGCGGGATGCATATTAAAGCAGGCGCCCGGTTGGAACGGTTCATAATCCAGGGAGATAATTGAAAATGGCGGATGTTGGCGGCGTTACGGGCGATCAATTGCGCTCGCTTATCGAGCGGATCGAGCGGCTGGAAGAGGAAAAGGCGGCGCTGGCCGAGGATATCCGCGAGGTTTTCGCCGAAGCGAAGGGCAACGGCTTCGACGTCAAGATCATGCGCCAGATCATCCGGCTGCGCAAAATGGAACCCGGCGACCGCCAGGAACTGGAAGCGTTGATCGAAACCTACAAGGCCGCACTCGGTATGATGTAGGGCCGGTTACAGGCTGACGGGCGTTTGCGGGGCGCGCTTGCGGGCCTGCCAGCTCGCTGGCATTGTCCTGTATTCCGTATCGTTGATGGCATGCCGGACCACCGTCACCTGACTGGACAGAAACGCCTGTGTGGTGACCCCGATGACGGGCACGACAAAATAGGCGAAGACACAGCACAGCGAAATTACCCGCTTCTTCATGATCCGGATCCCTTGAAAATTTCCCACGTCGCAACTCTGCTTGTTAACCGGGGCGGGGAAAGGGCGGAATTGTGACCGTATTAAGGCGGCGGTCAGTCCGCGGCGCTGGCCTGCATATCCGGGTTGCGGAACCGCGCGAATAACGCCGCTTCGTTCGCCTTGGCATCGGCGATATGGCGGTCTTTCACATGGCCATAGCCGCGGATATGCTCCGGCACGCCGGCGATCTCCACCGCGATGGCATGATTCGCCATTGTGAGCCCGGCGATCAGTTCATCGATCGCGGTCTCGTATTCGGTAATCAGTTCGCGCTCGCGGCGGCGTTCGGCGCTGCGGCCGAACGGGTCCCAGGCGGTCCCGCGCATTCCCTTCATCTTCGCCAGCAGCCGGAAGGCCTGCAGCATCCAGGGGCCATAGGCCTTCTTCTTCATATGGCCGGATTCAGGGTCGCGCTCCGCGGTCAGCGGCGGCGCCAGGTGGTAGTTCAGTTTGTAATCGCCGGTGAACCGGTCACGGACCGATTGCAGGAATGCGGGGTCGGTGTGCAGCCGCGCGACCTCATATTCATCCTTGTAGGCCAGCAGCTTGAAGTAATAACGCGCGACGGCCTGCGCCAGCGTGTCCGAATCGCGCACGACCCGCGCTTCCGCCGTCTGGACCCGCACGACCAGATCCTTATAGCGCCGCGCATAGGCTTCCGGCTCGGCCGCCGCCGGTCCTGCCGCCCGCTGCACCGCCGCCAGGTCATGCGCGGCGCGCCGGCCCCACAGGAAGGCCGCCTTGTTGGCCTTCACCGCGACGCCGTTCAGTTCAATGGCCTGTTCGATGGATGCGGCCGCGATGGGGACGGTGCCCTTCTGCCAGGCATAGCCGAGCATGAACATATTGGTGGCGATGGAATCGCCCAGCAGCGATGTCGCCAGCCGCGTCGCCTCGACGAAGTCGGTCTTTTCCTTGCCGGCCATTTCAAGAATGCCGCGTTCCAGTTCGCCTTCCGGGAAGGCCATGTCGGGGTCGCGGGTGAAATCGCCCGTGATGGTTTCATGCGTGTTGACGAAGACCGCTGTGTCCCCGGTCCGGACCTTGGTCAGCGCGTCGGGGCCCGCCGTGACCACGATGTCACAACCGATGACCGCCTTCGCACCGCCTGTTGCCAGGCGCACCGCGTGGATGTCTTCCGGAGTCTTGGCGATCCGCACATGGGTCAGCACGGCGCCGCCCTTTTGCGCCATCCCGATCATGTCCAGAACCGAACAGCCCTTGCCCTCGATATGCGCGGCCATGCCCAGCAGTGCGCCGATGGTTACCACGCCTGTGCCGCCGACGCCGGTAATCAGGATGCCGTAGGGCGTGTCGATGGAGGGCAGGGCCGGTTCGGGCAGCACCTCGAACAGGTCCGGTTGCGCCCCTCGCGCGGCAGGTTCCGGCTTGCGCAGGGCGCCGCCCTCGACGGTCACGAAGCTGGGGCAGAAGCCGTTCAGGCAGGAAAAGTCCTTGTTACAGGTCGACTGGTCGATGCTGCGCTTGCGGCCGAATTCGGTTTCCTTGGGGACCACCGACAGGCAGTTGGACGCCACCGAACAGTCGCCGCAGCCTTCGCAGACCAGCTCGTTGATGACCACGCGCCGCGCCGGGTCGGGGAAGGTGCCGCGCTTGCGCCGGCGGCGTTTTTCCGCCGCACAGGTCTGGTCATAGATAATGGCGGTGACGCCTTCGATCTCGCGCAACTCGCGCTGGATCCTGTCCAGTTCGTCGCGGTGTTCGATGGTGACGCCGGCGGCCAGGCCCGATTGCCGGCCGTATTTTTCCGGTTCGTCGGATACGACGACAACGCGCCCGACGCCTTCGCCAAACAGCTGGTGGGTGATGCGCTGCACCGAAATACCGCCGCCGACCGGTTGCCCGCCCGTCATCGCGACCGCGTCGTTGAACAGGATCTTGTAGGTGATGTTGTTGCCGGTTGCGACCGCGGCCCGGATCGCCAGCAATCCCGAATGGTAATAGGTGCCGTCGCCGATATTGACGAAGACATGCTTAGTGCTCGTGAACGGCGCCTGGCCCTGCCAGCTGGCCCCTTCGCCGCCCATCTGCGTATAGGTTTCGGTATTGCGGTCCATCCACTGCGCCATGTAGTGGCAGCCGATTCCGGCCAGCGCGCGGCTGCCCTCGGGCACCTTGGTCGACGTATTGTGCGGACAGCCCGAACAGAAATAGGGGGTGCGCTTCAATGGTGGATTGATCGCTGCCAGCGACTGTTCGGTAATATCCAGGAAGCGCACCCGTGCCTCGATTTTCTCGCTGGTGTGGAAGCGCGCGATGCGTTTTGCGACCAGCCTGGCGATCGGGCCCGGCGTCAGTTCCCCGTTAGACGGCAGGATCCAGTTGCGCGCCTCATCGAACTTGCCGATCACGCGCGGGCGCACATCCTCGCGCCAGTTATAAAGCTGTTCCTTGAGCTGGTTTTCGATCAGCGCGCGCTTTTCCTCGACCACGAGGATTTCCTCCAGCCCCTCGGCGAAGCG
>CAXBEC010000072.1:0-9270 GCA_963974145.1 uncultured Alphaproteobacteria bacterium
CTCGTCGACGACGATCAGACCCAGCCGCTCGAAACGCACCGATTTGCTCAACAATGCGTGCGTACCGACGACAATGTCGAGGGTGCCATCCGCGAGGCCTTCGCGAGCCTTGTCGGCATCCTTGGCGGTGACGAAGCGTGACAACTGGCCGATCCGCATCGGCAGGCCGGCGAAGCGGTCCTTGAAATTCTGGTAATGCTGGCGGGCCAGCAGGGTCGTCGGTACGACGACCGCCACCTGATATCCGCTCATGGTTGCCGCGAACGCGGCACGGAGTGCGATTTCAGTCTTGCCGAAACCGACGTCGCCACAGATCAGCCGGTCCATGGGACGGCCTGACTCAAGATCAGCCAACACGTCGGCCACGGCGCTCAACTGATCGTCGGTTTCCGCATAGGGGAAGCGGGCGCAGAATTCATCGAAGCTGTTCCGGTCCGTCTGGATGAGTTCCCCTTTGGACAGGGTTCGCCCCGCGGCGATGGCCAGCAGTTCATGCGCGACTTCGCGAATATGCTCCTTGACCCTTGCCTTTCGGGCCTGCCAGGCCTGTCCTCCCAAACGGTCAAGCTGGATGTTTGATTCTTCCGACCCGTAGCGGGCGAGAACTTCAATATTTTCAACTGGCACATAAAGCTTGGCGCCGCCGGCATAGAGGACCCGCAGGCAGTCATGCGACGCCGCACCTGCCTTGACGGTTTCCAGCCCGTCAAACCGGCCGACACCGTGATCGACATGGACGACGTAGTCGCCTTCCGAAAGGCTCGCCACTTCGGTAAGGAATTCTTCGCCGCGGCGCCGGCGGCGGGAGGGGCGCGACAGGCGTTCGCCGAGGATATCCTGTTCGGTAATGACAATGACGTCGTCTGTGCTGAAGCCTTTTTCGAGGTTCAGCGCCGCCAGCGAGACGGACCCCGCGGGTTGGGACAACATGCCCGCCCAATCACCAATATTCCCGGCGGTTTCGATGCCGTGCTGTTCCAGCAATGTGCTTAACCGGTCGCGCGTTCCGGCGCTGTGACCGGTAATCAAAATACGACGTTTTTTCTCGTTTTCGAGCCTGTCACGGACCGCATCGAACAGGCCGGCGGCATTCGCTTGCCGTGCCTGCGTAAAATCGACGGTCTGACGAGCACCGGCATCGACGATCGTGCTGGAATGCGCGGGCGCCGTGAAGGGAGAGAAGACCGCGACGACCCGCTCCTTCAGCGTCTCGGACCAGCGGGCCTGATCCATGAACATGCTGTCCGGCGGCACAGGCTTGTAGATTGCGGCACCTTCCCCCGCCGCCATTCCCTTGGCGGTGGCCGATCGCATGGACTGGCGTGCGTCGTAGTAATCCGCAATCATCTCCAGCCGCTCGGATACGACGCTCTCCGCTTCATGATCCAGCGCGACAACGGCTTTTGGCAGATATTCGAACAGGGTTTCCAGTTTCTCGTGGAACAATGGCAGCCAGTGTTCCATCCCGATATAGCGCCGTCCGGCACTGATTGCCTCGTAGAGCGGGTCTTCACTGGACGCTATTCCGAATTCGGTCCGGTATGCAGACCGGAAACGCTGGATACTTTCATCGTCCAGCATGACTTCACTGACAGGGCGAAGACGGATGCCGTCCCGGATATCTTCCGTCCGCTGCGTCATGGCATCAAACGAACGGACGCCTTCCAGCTCGTCGCCGAAGAAATCCAGCCGCAGCGGCGAAGACGAGCCCGGTGGGAAGACATCGACGATGCCGCCGCGAATGGCGTATTCGCCTGTCTCCCTGACGGTTGCGGCCCGTATATAGCCGTTTCGAACGAAAAATGCTGTCAGCTTTTCAAGGTCGAGCCGGTCGCCTGTTTTCACGCTCAGCGTCGATTCCCGGAACACGCTTCGCGCCGGAACGCTTTGAACGGCGGCGCTGACGGTGGTCAGCAGAATGAACGGTTTGCTCATGTCCCCGTTGGCGATCCGGGTCAGCGCATCCAGCCGCCGTGCAACGACTTCGCCATTCGGTGAAACGCGATCATATGGCAGGCAGTCCCAGGCCGGCAGCACCAGAACATCGAGCGCCGGTGCGGCAAAGGCCAGCATGTCCGACATGAGCGACATGCCTGCGTCGTCCCGCGCAATGTGGATCACCTGCTGTTCGGGCGCCGTGAAGGCGAGTTCCGCCAGTGCGACCGCCGTATATCCGTCGGGCGCGCCGGTTATCGTGGTCCTGCTGGCCGCGCGGTTATCTGAAGCAATAAAATTCAATAGCTTCTGACGCTTAAGGTGAATTTCTTCAATGAATTCATGAGCTCATGACGAAGCGCTTCCGGCACGACTCCGTCCTTTGCTATCCACTCATACAGAACGGGGTCATCATACGTCAAAATTTCTTCGAGCTGAGCAAGCTCCTGCTCGGAAAATCCTTCGATGCGCTGCTCGGCAAACTTCCCCAGAAGCATGTCCATTTCGCGCATGCCTCGATGCCAGCATCGAAAAAGAAGTCTTTTACGGCGTGTATCCATTGGTTCCGTCGTCCCGGCGCATATCGCATCATTGACTTCCATTATTCGGGTATAGACTGCAGCGCAATCCCGGTAAATCAGAATGTCCCGCCGTTGGCTATCGATCCTCGAAAGCTTGTACTATATGGGACAGCAACTGCGCCTGTGACGGATACAGGCAATAAGGTCTCGGAGGACGATTTGCGTCCGGAAATTCTGTTCGAACTTTTTTCGCCGGTAACCAGCCTTCCAGGCATCGGGCCACGCAATGCGCGGCTGGTTGAGAAACTGGCGGGGTCGAACGTTATTGACCTTCTCTGGCTGCTGCCGCGCGAAATCATCGACCGTCGCTACAATCCAAAGATATCGGCGGCAATTCCCGGACGGATCGCGACCCTGCTTGTCCGTGTTGATTTCCATATTGCGCCGCCGGTTAAGCGACAGCCCTATCGCGTTGTCTGTTCTGACGATACGGGACAGATCACGCTGATTTTTTTTCATGCCCGCCCGGATTATCTGTCGAAACAACTGCCGGAAGGCCAGTCGCGGGTGATCAGCGGGCGGGTCGAGGAATTTCGCGGCGATATTCAGATGACCCACCCGGATCATATCGCGGTTCCGGAGGATATTGCCGATATTCAGCGTGTCGAGCCGGTATATCCCATGACCGCAAACCTCGCGCCGAAGGTCCTGTCGCGGGCGATATCCACCGTATTGGAAAAACTGCCCGACCTGCCTGAATGGCTGGATCGGGCCTATCTGGACCGGCAGCAATGGCCGGCATGGCGCGATGCGGTAACGACGGTCCATCATCCGACGAACAACACCTCTCTGTCACCGCTTGTACCGGACCGTATGCGGCTGGCCTATGACGAATTGCTGGCCAATCAACTTGCGCTGTCGGTCATGAGGACGCGATTGAAACGGTCCGCGGGGCGCTCGCTCAAGGGCGACGGTATACTCAAGCGCAAGGTATATCAGGCGCTGCCGTTCAAACTGACGAAAAGCCAGATTACGGCACTGAAAGAGATAGACAACGATATGGCGGCGCCCGGCGCCATGCTGCGTCTGCTGCAGGGGGATGTCGGCAGCGGCAAGACGATTGTGGCTCTTTTTGCAATGCTGAACGCCGTTGAATGCGGTGGCCAGGCGGCAATGATGGCGCCGACGGAAATTCTGGCAAGACAGCATTTCGAGACCCTGCGCAGCCTGCTGGAACCCGCCGGCATCAGGGTTTGCCTGCTGACGGGACGACATAAGGGCAGCGCGCGGCAACGCATCCTGGATGATATCGCCAATGGGGCGACAAATGTAATCGTGGGAACCCATGCCCTGTTTCAGGCGGATGTCGCGTTCAAATCACTGATGCTGGCCGTTATCGATGAACAGCACCGTTTCGGCGTTCACCAGCGCCTGACACTCGCGGATAAGGGACGCGGCATCGATGTCCTCGTCATGACCGCCACACCCATTCCCCGGACGCTGACCTTGACAGTCTATGGCGATATGGATGTGTCCCGACTGACAGAAAAACCGGCAGGCCGAAAACCGGTCGATACCAGAACCGTACCGCTGGATCGGTTGCCGGAAACAATTGAAGGTATCGCCCGCGCGCTGGAGCGCGGCGCAAAGGTCTATTGGGTCTGTCCCCTGGTCGACGAAAGCGAGGTCCTGGACATTGCGGCGGCCGAGGAAAGGTATACCCAATTCAAGGCGAGATTCGGGGATTCAGTAGCGCTGGTACATGGCCGCATGAAGGCGGCGGAAAAGGATGCCGCCCTTGCCCGTTTCGTCGATGGCGACGCGCGTATCCTCGTGGCGACGACTGTGATTGAGGTCGGTGTCGACGTACCGGATGCAACCGTCATGGTTATCGAGCATGCCGAGCGGTTTGGACTGGCGCAATTGCATCAGTTGCGCGGCAGAATTGGCCGTGGCGAAAAGGCTTCCAATTGCCTGCTGCTGTATGGCCATCCGATTACGGAGACCGCTCGATCGCGGCTGAAAATTTTACGGGAAACCGAAGACGGTTTCCGGATCGCCGAAGAGGACCTGCGCCTGCGCGGTGCCGGTGAAATGCTGGGCACACGGCAAAGTGGCCTGCCGGAATTCAGGCTTGCGGATATTGCGGTTCACGGTGACCTTCTGGCTGCTGCCCGTGACGACGCCAACCTGATCCTGAACCGGGATCCGGAACTGAAAAGCGAACGGGGAAAAGCGCTGCGAATTCTGCTTTATCTGTTTGGTCGGGACGCGGCAATTGTCAATCTTCGGTCTGGCTGAGCCGTTCCCGGCTATCCCTCTTGTGCTGCAGCGATTCGATATTTTCATAACGTCCCGCTGATACGACAGGCATCGATTTTTCGCTTTCCGAACGTGTGTCCGGCGGTGTTACGATACCTATCGAAATAACCATTTTGACAGCGTCTTCGACGCTCATATGCAAGACCTGAATATCTTCGCGCGGCACGTATAACAGAAATCCCGAGGTCGGGTTAGGCGTGGTCGGGATATACACGTTGACGACGTCTTCAAGGATAAGGTTCTGCACCTCACCGCCGGTCGTGCCGGTCAGGAAACCGATCGTCCATACGCCGCGACGCGGGTACTCGACGAGAACCGCTTGGCGGAAAGCGTTGGACTGGTCCTTGAAAACGGTTTCCATAATCTGCTTGATCGCGCTGTACACGGTGCGGATGACAGGCATCCGTGCCAGGACCTGTTCGCCTACATTGACGACCATTCGGCCGAGAAACCCCGCGGTCAGAGCCCCGATCAACGTGATAACAACCAACAGGATCAGGACGCCAAGCCCCGGCAGGCCGATGCTGATGCCCAGTACTTCCTTGAGATAAGCGTCCGGGTTCCAGCCATGTGGAATAAGCGGAACAATGTAGTCATCGACGGCGCCGACCAGCCACCATGCCAGCGCCAGGGTCATCGTCAGCGGCATTGTTA
The DNA here is from genome assembly GCA_963974145.1 of uncultured Alphaproteobacteria bacterium. GTDB lineage: Bacteria > Pseudomonadota > Alphaproteobacteria > UBA8366 > MarineAlpha4-Bin1. The sequence goes on from CAXBEC010000072.1 coordinate 5,433, forward strand.
CGAGGACGCCGGCGAAAAAATAGCCACGAATCTTCGAAAAAATGCTGAAACGGCGCCGTTCAATACGCTTTTGCGCTGCGATACGTCGGTCGGAATATTTTTTAGCCAATATGCTTTCCAGCGAACATTGGGCGTACCCAGGATGGCGGTACATATGGGCCTGTATCCAACGCTATGCAAGGAATTCCCGGGTTATGTCGCCGCATGGAAACGACACCGCTATATTGTGGCAATACGGCGTGCTATGACGACATTGCATGCTTTCATTAGGATCACTCCTCCCGCGTCTCAGATCGCTGGCAACCGCAGTACCGGCAATTGTGCTTGATCAGGCGGATGTCGAGACGCTGGGGCGCCGAATATTTGCCGGGCGGGGTGACGCGTTCGAACGCATGCGGCCCATTTACGGCAATGCGGGCATTGAAAAACGCCATTCCTGCGTTGACCTCGATTGGTACATGCAGGAACACAGTTGGCGAGAGCGAAGCACACTTTACATAGAAAATGCCCGCAAGCTGATGCGGCAGGCTGCGGAAGAATGCCTGGATCAGGCGGGGCTGGTACCAGACGATATCGGTGGGATCGCCGTTGTCTCGACGACCGGTGTCGCAACGCCCAGTCTGGATGCCCTTCTGATCGAGGACATGGCGCTGCGGCGGGATATCAGCCGTTTGCCGGTTTTCGGCCTTGGATGTGCCGGTGGCGTCATTGGACTAAACAGAGTAGCCGAACTTGCCCGTGGGCAACCGGATAAGAAATGGCTCTTCATCGTCGTTGAATTGTGCGGACTGACCTTCCGGCGCGCGGATCTTTCAAACAGCAATATTGTTGCGACCGCATTATTTGGCGATGGCGCTGCGGCTATGGTCATCGACAGCGAAACCGATACCGGCCCGGCGATAATCTGCGGCGGTGAACACACCTGGCCCGACTCGCTGGATGTCATGGGGTGGAAGATGCAGGACGACGGCTTCGGCGTGCTGTTCAGCCGCGATATTCCTGAACTTGTCCGTACCGCCTTCGGTGATGCGCTTACCTCATTCCTGAACGGTGCGGGGATGACCTTGCCGGATATTAAGGAAATTGTCCCTCACCCCGGCGGCGCCAAGGTTATAACCGCGCTCGAAGAAACGATGGAACTGCCGACCGGCAGTCTGGACTACGCCCGGGAAATCTTGCGGGATTACGGCAATATGTCGGCGGCTACGGTATTTTTCGTATTGCGGCGTAGCCTTGACAGGGCTTCAGGGGGCCGGCTGCTGCTGTCTGCCTTGGGGCCGGGGTTCACGGCAGCCTTCTCGGTTCTGGAGCAATAGGCGCAATGCCTGAGACAATGGGCCTGGCGCAATGGATTGTGCTCGCTGTCACCCTGCAACGCCTGCTTGAACTGATACTCGCCCGCCGTAACACCGCCAGACTGCTGGCTGCCGGTGGCAGCGAGGTCGGCGCGGCGCATTATCCGGTCATTGTCGTGCTCCATGCCGCCTGGCTGGTTGTGAATTTCGTCTTTTTACCTCCGGACGCGGCTGCAAACTGGCCACTTCTTATCGCATTTGCCGTTCTGCAGGCCGGGCGGGTCTGGGTTATCATGAGCCTGGGCGAATTCTGGACGACACGAATCATTACCATGCCGGATCAGCCATTATCGGCGCGGGGGCCCTACAGGCTGATGCGGCATCCCAATTATACTATTGTTGTCGGCGAGATTGCCTGTCTGCCCCTGATCTTCGGCGCATGGCATATTGCAATTCCCTTCTCCATCGCCAATCTGCTCATTCTCGCGTGGCGTATTCATGTTGAAGACAGGGTTTTGGCGCCGCGACGTGGCGCCTGAGATATTTCGGATGAAAACCGGTCGCCCAGGCGCCCGTCGACAATTGGCTCGCAATGTGACTGACTGCGCGATAGAGTTCGATTTATCACATTTTGGAGCATTCCATGTCCGGCGAGCAGCCGAATACACTAGCAAATGTCGGGTTATTCAGAGGTTTACCCGATGCGACGCGCCAGGCGCTGGAAAAACGCTGCCGTTGGCGGAACTTCGCGGCTCACGAACAGATTATCGACCGGCAAAGCACATCGCAGGATGTGTATTTCATCGTTCATGGCCGTGTCCGGGTAGTGAACTATTCCATGTCCGGGCGGGAAATTGCGTTCGACGAAATCGAATCCGGTTCGTATTTCGGTGAACTGGCGGCCATCGACGGGGAACCCCGTTCCGCCAATATTGTCGCACTGGAAACGACGACCGTAGCAATGCTGTCGAGCGAAGCGTTCCGCGCGGCGTTGGAAGAAAATCCCGAACTCGCCCTGCAATTGATGTTGCGCATGTCCAGTATCATCCGCGCATCCACCGAACGAATTATGGATCTCAGCACCCTGGGTGCAAATAACCGGATTTACGCCGAATTGCTCAGATTGGCCAAGAGCGATATCCGCGAAGACAATACCGCGGTTATTACACCGGTACCGATACATGGCGATATTGCCAGCCGGGTCAGTACGACGCGCGAAACCGTTGCACGGGTGTTGAGTGAATTGTCGCGGCTGGAACTGGTAAAGCGGGAACGAAACAGGCTGGTCATTCTTGACCTCGAGCATCTGACCGAGATGGTCGAACAGTTCCAGGTCGAATAAGGCGATCCAGATGCCAATCTTGTTGTACCGGCAGGCAATGCCCGAATGACACAGGCCATTTATCCGGATGTATCCGCCATCAGGCTGACAGAAGGTTTCCGTCAGCTTATGCGGGTTATTTTGCCCGCTGCGGCTTTGCTGTGCGCTGGTGTTTTAACCCTGCCCGCGCTTGCTCAGGATAAACTCGAGGACAAAGCTGTCATCTCCGCCCAGGGTATCAAGCCGGTCGTACCGGGGGCGCGTATCAGGTTTCGGCTCGCGGACGATTCGGATTTTAACCGCCAGTTGGCCGATGTGGCGGTCAGTGCCTTGCGAAATGCGGGCTACGCCAGTGACGATACAGCACCTCAAATCACGCTGAGGATGGAAACGTTTCATAATGCTGCCAGCGCCGCGCCGGACAATTCCATCGGCAGCCTGCAGGCGGATAGTGGCGGTGACGTAGACCTGAATGTTCGCCTGTGGTCCAACAGCAAGAACAGCCTGTTAAACAAGAAACCGGGCGAAACCGAGGGTCCTGCACACTTTGTGATCGTTCTGGAGGCCTATGACGAAGCTGCAGAAGCGGTATCATGGCATGCAGAAGCTCGCACGGATAACCGCAATGCGACGCGTGTCGAAGCCGGCAGCGCGATGGTCCAACAGCTGATTTCTGTTTTCGGGAAGGCTTCGGAGCCGGTGTTTATTCAACTGCCATAGCCTTGAGACGAATGCGGCGTTGACCTTTGCTCGAAGTCTTTCTATTTTCGCGCCGCCCAGCGACTTTCGGGTTTGGCGGGCGCGTAGCTCAGTTGGTAGAGCATCTGACTTTTAATCAGACGGTCGTGGGTTCGAATCCCGCCGCGCTCACCATTTTACCAATATAAAAATTTTACGAATAAAATGCGGCTGAAAGCGCGTGGTGCATCGTCCTGCGCCATGCACACGCCCGCAAAATCAACCAATCTTGGCCGGTGGCAGGAAAAGGCCGTCGGGAACACCTGATCGTCAGGCTTTATTCGGCAACCTCGAACCAGGGCTGGCAGGCGTACCGTCGGGTAATCTCCCCATTAGGCGGGATGGTCCGCGTTGCTGTCAGGGTTACGACCCAGCCGAGCGCCGCATCGCGTTCGATAATCGTCTGTGCACTGGGGTCGTCAGAATGATTGCACAGGCTGGCGAGCCCCAGCACCATCAGACCCCGGGTCGGGTCTTCAGGATG
>CAXBEC010000073.1:0-9148 GCA_963974145.1 uncultured Alphaproteobacteria bacterium
AAGCCGCAAACAATGCGACCGCCGGCGGTGCACTGACAACGATGATGGCGCTGGGCATTCCGGGGTCGCCGCTTTGCGCGATCATGCTGGGTGCGCTGCTGATTCACAACGTGGTGCCAAGCCCGGTTTTCATCTCTGAACAGCCGGTGCTGGCCTATGCGATCTTCACGGCGTTCTTCGTGGCGCATTTCATGATGGTCGGCATGCAAAGCATGGCACTGAATGCGTTCCTGTATATCACCCGTGTGCCGATGTACACGATGGCTGCCGTGATTCTGGTCTATTGCGCCATCGGGACTTTCGCATTGAACAACAGTGAATTCGACATGTGGACACTGTTCTGGTTCGGTTTGCTGGGTTATCTCATGAAGAAGTTCAACTTCCCGCTTGCGCCGGTGATTCTCGGTGTTGTGCTGGGGGATATTGCGGAACTCAACCTCAACCGGGCCTGGACGATCAGCGAAGAGGTTTCTCTTTTCTTCACCCAGCCATGGTCGTTGTTCTTCATCCTGTTGTCCTGCTTCTCCATCGTCTTCCCGTGGTATCAGAAATATCGCGGCAAGCGCAGCTGGACGCTGGTATTCATGCCGGCCATGTTGATGGTGCAGTCCATCCCGCTGTTCATGATGGACTCCATGCCGCGTATTGTAATCGGGGCTGGAATGGTCGCGCTGGGGCTGTTTTTGCTGTGGCGGACACATCAGGGCGGCTGGGCACTCGACAAAGCAGATGTGATGGATCACAAGCCGACGATCGAACCTGCCTGATAAAACAGGCGGCTGTTTGTAAGGAAACGGCGGTCCTTCGGGGCCGCCGTTTTTTTTAATGAGGTGCGCCTGATACCGGGCCGTAAAAAAAATGTCATGGCGCATATCGAAGCCGTTGACAGAAACAATAAATAGGTTCCAAATCCCGATTAACGTCTTGCTGACAAGGACACGCGGTCAATATTGCCGCTGTTCGAAGCCATGCAGGAAGTGTGGATTCAGGCGTTAAGTACCCAGTAAAGAATTACCTAAATTTGCAAAACTGACCGCCGTAAAAAGCGGGATTTGTCAAACCGGATCTTGCCTATGGGAGGACCGGCAACGTCTTGGTGTGCAGCTGGCGGTTCGTTCGTCTGCCTGTAGCCCGGGCGAACAGTTGAACTGAACCTTTTTGACAGGAGCCAGACTAGAATGAAGCGAATTGCTTGTGCCACTGCGGTAGTCGCGGTGGGACTGGTGTTCTCGGGCCTTCCGACCCGGGTTGCCAGCGCCGTGGAAATGCCGTGCAATACCGCGCGGCTGATTGTGCCCTGGGGTGCCGGTGGGGAATCCGACATCCTGATGCGCGTGCTGCTGGAAGGCTATAACCGACTCGGCGGCGAACCCCAGATGCAGGTTGTGACCATCACCGGTCAGGGCGGCATCAAGGGCACCAAGGCGGCAAAAGCGGCCAAGCCGGACGGTTGCACCGTCTTTTCGACCTTTGAACATATCCTGGCCAGTCATCTGACGGGGCGTATCAATTTCACCTGGGATTCGTTCGAACCCGTGGCGGTCATGACGAAAACAATGTCCCTGATGGGGGCGACACCGTCAGCACCGTTCAACGACTACAAGGAAATGCAGGCCTGGTCCGAGGCCAATCCAGGCAAGCTTCTCGCCGCCGGCACGCTCGGCTCGACCAGCCATTTCTCCCTGCTGCAGGTGCAGGATGCGCTGGGGATCAAGGATATGAAGGTTGTGTCATATGACGGCACAGCAGACCGGATGAAGGCGTTGCTCGCCGGTACCGTCCATTTTGCACAGGTGTCTGAATCGACGGGTGCCAAATACGCAAAATCCGGGACGCTAAAAATTCTCGGGATCAACTACCCGGAACGTTCAAAAGTGCTTCCCGACGTCCCGACGGCGGGGGAACAGGGCTTCCCGCTCGACATTACGTCGAACCGTGGCTGGGTGTTGCCCAAGGGAACTTCTCCGGAAATCATCAAGTATTACGGGGATATGCTCGAAAAAGTCGCGAATGACCCGAAGGTCAATGAAGCCGTCGAAGGCATGGGCAGCGTAATCCATTTCAAGCGTGACGCCGAATATACCCAGTGGTGGGAAGACACGCATAAGGACTGGACGAGAATTGCAAAGAACCTCGGCGTCTACCGGGGCGAATAAAGGCATTAAAACGGCTGACTGCCCGTCGCGGATTATACCGCGGCGGGCAGGTCACCATATCGACCCGATTTTTACATGCGGTTCAATCGCGCGGCGCATAGCGCCGCCAAATACCGGAGCTGGTTGAAATGCGTTCACTGAACAGGGACGTTTACATTGCACTGTTACTGCTTGGCATAACCTGCCTCTATTTCTGGGAAACTTCCAATATCCCTGACCCCGGCTATGCGAGCCTCGGCTCCGATGTCTGGCCACGGGTCATACTGGCGCCGCTTTTCGTTCTCTGCGTTGCATACCTGATTCAGTCCCTGCGGCGCGGTCGGACCGAAGGGGGGGAACCGTTCAGATTCGGTGTGTTCTTTGCCCGTTACCGCAATCCGATCCTCTGTTTTGTGATCTTTTTCGGTTTCCTGCTGGTGATCGATTTTCTTGGCATGCTGATTGCCGGCATTATCGTGACCTTCCTGCTGCTCTCGGCGATCGGCGACCGGACGCCAAAGGCGATCATGATGCATGTCCTGGTCTCTGTGATCTCGGTTGGTCTCGTCTGGTCGCTCTTCACCTTTGTCCTCCGGCTGTACATGCCCGAGGGCGAACTAATCAGATTCTATTGATCAGGCGCGCCTGAGAGGATTTGCAAGAATGATATTTGAAAATATCGGCCTGGCTGCGGTAGAGGTTTTTCACTACCACAACCTTATGCTGATGCTGATTGGTGTGTTTTTCGGCATCATTGCCGGCGCCATTCCCGGTTTCACGGTAACGATGGCTGTGGTGCTGTCACTGCCGTTCACGTTTGGCATGCCGCCGATTTCAGGCCTGTCGACGATGCTGGGAATTTACGTCGGTGGCCTTTCCGGCGGCCTGATTTCGGGCATGCTGATGGGAATTCCGGGTACGCCGGCGTCGGTTGCGACCACGTTTGACGGTTTCCCGGCGGTACGCAACGGCAAGGCGGGACTGGCGCTTGGTCTTGGGGTCTGGTCATCGTTCTTTGGCGGGCTGATCGGCGCCTGCGTGCTCGCCACGCTGGCGCCCAGCATTGCAATGATCGGCCTTGAATTCGGTCCTTGGGCCCTGTTTTCGCTGATTATCTTCGCGTTGACGATTACCGCCAGCCTGGCCGGTGAAAACATGGTCAAAGGGTTGATTGCCGGAAATTTCGGGCTGCTTTTTGCGGCGCTTGGTGCGGAAGAAATCAACGCGGTTGATCGGCTGCATTTCGGATTCGATGTTTTGTCAGCGGGGTTTGCCTATCTGCCGGTATTGATCGGGTTGTTCGCCTTCAGCCAGTTGCTGGGAGATATCGAGGACCCGAAGATTGCCCGGGCGCCTTTGATGGAAAAGACCGGTATCAAGGTGAAGATCGAGCATTGGGCAGCCGTCAAGGCCATTGTCCGGAGCTGGCCGAACCTGATCCGGTCGTCAGCGATCGGTGTCTTCGTCGGTGTGTTGCCGGCGGCCGGCAGTTCGATTTCGAATATTCTGGCCTATGATCAGGCAAAGAAGGCGTCGAAACATCCCGAAACCTTCGGCACGGGCGATCTCGACGGCATCATCGCGCCGGAAGCCGCGAATAACGCAACCGCCGGCGGTGCGCTGACGACGATGATGGCGCTGGGTATACCCGGTTCGGCGCTCTGCGCGATCATGCTGGGCGCGTTGCTGATCCATAACGTGGTCCCCAGCCCGCTGTTCATTTCCGAACAGCCGGTCCTGGCCTATGCGATCTTTACGGCGTTCTTCGTGGCGCATTTCATGATGGTCGGGTTGCAGACTTTCGCGCTGAAAGCCTTCCTAATGTTGACGTCAGTGCCGATGTACACAATGGCTGCCGTGATTCTGGTGTATTGCGCCATCGGGACCTTCGCCCTGAACAACAGCGAATTCGACATGTGGACGCTGTTCTGGTTCGGCTTGCTGGGCTACCTGATGAAGAAGTTCAACTTCCCGCTCACGCCGGTAATTCTCGGTGTCGTGCTGGGCGACCTGGCAGAGCTGAACCTCAACCGGGCCTGGACGATCAGCGATGACGTTTCGCTGTTCTTCACGCAGCCCTGGTCGCTGTTCTTCATCCTGTTGTCGCTGTTCTCGGTTGTCTTCCCCTGGTACCAGAAGTTCCGTGGCAAGCGCAGTTGGACCCTGGCCTTTATCCCCGGGATGCTGATCGTGCAGTCGCTGCCTCTCTTCATGATGGGCAGTATCATACGGGCCGGCATCGGCGGTTTCATGGTCGCACTCGCCCTGTGGTTGCTTTGGCGTACGGCCCAGAGAGGATGGATACTGGAACCGGTCGAACCATTGGGCGCAAAGCCGACGGTCGAACCGGCCTGATAACAGCTGTCAGGTAAGAATGGAAACGGCGGTCCCCTGGGGCCGCCGTTTTTATTTATGGATATATACTCAGCTATAAAATGTAGAAAAAGTCATAGTATTGACTCATGCTCGAAACAGGTTTCAAGATACACTGGTAGATTATTTAATCTGCAAAGCAAATGTTTCAGAAAAGTGGAAAGTTCGTCGGAATTCGCCCTTGGGGGGAGGAGTCCGGCAAAGCGTCCGGAACTCCAGACGGGGCATGACGCTCGTCTTCCGGTCCGGACGATATGTCGAACTGAACTGGAAAAGGATTAGCGAAAATGAAAAGGACCATGCGTAAGGCTGCCGTCATGGCCGGCGGTGAATCCGATATCCTGAAACGGATTGTTATAGAGGGCTACAACAGGCTGGGTGGAAGCCCGGAACTGCAGGTGGTTACGATCACAGGGCAGGGCGGAATCAAAGGGACGAAGGCGGCCATTAATGCCCGGCCGGACGGATGCACCCTGTTTTCCATCCATGAACACATCCTTGCGACCAATCTGACGGGCCGCATCGATTTTACCTGGGACGCACTCGAACCCGTTGCCTCTCTGACCAAAACGATCTCTCTGATGGGCGCATCACCCAAGACCCCGTTCTCCAATTATCAGGAGATGCAGGCCTGGGCAAAGGAAAACCCGGGTAAGCTTCTTGCGGCCGGTACCCTGGGGTCGGTCAGCCATTTTTCGCTGTTGCTGGTGCAGGATGCGCTCGGCATCGAATCGATGAAGGTTGTTTCCTATGACGGTACAGCGGACCGTATGAAAGCGCTTCTCGCCGGCACGGTGCACTTTGCGCAGGTCTCCGAAGCGACGGGAACAAAGCATGTGCAGTCCGGCCTTCTGAAGCTGCTCGCGATCAACTGGCCCGAAAGATCGCCGCGCCTGCCGGATGTACCGACCGCGGCGGAGCAGGGCTTCCCCCTCGAAATCGCCTCGACCCGCGGTGCCATGGCGCCGAAGGGAACCCCGCCGGAAGTCATCAAGTACTACGCCGACATGTTCGAGAAGGCGGCAAAGGATGAGAAGGTGGTCGCAGCGGTTGAGAGAATGGGAAGCTTCATGTTCTTCAAGCGTGAAGCGGAATATGCGCAGTGGTGGAACGACACGAATGAGGAGTGGATGCGCGTGGCAAAGAAGCTTGCCGTGTATCGGGGCAAGGGTTCCTGATCGACTCTTCTATCGATGTCTTGTGCAACTGGTGCGGCCCGCTGTTCAGCGGGCCGTGTCTTTACAAACGCCGGTATCATCCGGCGGTTTGTCGCCCCCCGCCCAGACATTGCGGCGAATCCGTCACTTTGCCGCCGCGCGCGGCCCATTCGTCCCGCGTCAGGGTCTGCATGGACAGGGCGTGAACCCCGCCATCCAGTTCCGCGGCCAGGATCCCGTTGACCTGCTGGTGGCGGCGGACACGGGGCATGCCATCGAAGACGTCAGCGACGACAACCAGCTTGAAATGGGATTCGGAGCCGGGCGGCACGTTGTGCATATGGCTCTCATTGATCACTTCGAGATGCGCAGGTGTCAGCGACTCGGAAATTTTCTGTACGATGGTTTCCTGGGTGGTCATGGCGACGGTCTCCTTTGCAGGAAGCTTACCTGATGAAGGCAGCCAGGTCTTTCCGGATCTGTGCCTCGAACGTGGCGTCAAATCGCTTCATCAATTGTTCGACGAGGTCGAACCAGACTTTTTCGCGATCCGCGAGGCTGGCGTCTTCACCGACCGTCCGGGTCTGCTTCGCGCCGGCATTGGCGCGCGCCGAACGCTGACGATCGAGATCGGAAACTTCAACGGCGATATCGACGATCGCGTCGTAGCGCCATTCCTGATCTGTCGTGAAGGCGCCGGTCACGCCCTTCTTGAGCGGCAGGCGGGCCTCCGTGGCGGTAGCTTCGCGAATGGTCACGATCGCTTTGCCCCGGGGTCCGACAGCGACCAGCCGGTCGGCGATCCAGCGCTCCGCCGCGACGACGGGTGGTGTGGGGAATTCATGGCCGATATTCGGTTTGTTCGCCGGCGCCAGATATCGCGGCGCATACTCGATCTCGGCTACGTCAAGCCGTATTGGCGGCAGGTGATTAAATGTCAGTTCCGGGAACTGTTTTTGAGCGTCCGGCGTGCTGCAGCCCGACAGGGTGATCAAGGCGAGGGCAAGGGCGGCGATGGTTCCGCGAAAAAACATGATTTTTAAAACCCGGTTGGCTGCCAAAATATACGGGGAATATGCGGCCTGAGGCGTGCCGGTTCAAGACGCCGGATAGAGGTCCCGTGTCGCGGGGTCGAAAATCTGTTCAGCGTTGCAGAACTGGCATGTTACAACGATCCTGCCGTCGACCGTCATTTCGTCGACTTCTTCGTCAGTCAGCATTGCCACCACTGCCTTCATGCGCTCGCTGGAACATTTGCAGGCGAATTCCAGCGGTTTGTGCGGGAAAACCCGGACACCATCTTCGTGAAACAGCCGGTACAGCAGGGTATGCGCATCCAGCGTTTCATCGCAGAGTTCCTCGTCGCGGCAGCTGCCCATCAGGACCATAGCCGTGCGCCATGCATCTTCCATGCGTTCGCGTTCCGCCAGGTCCTCGTCTTCCGGAAGCCGTTGCAGCAATATCGCCCCAGCCCGCCATGCCCCGGAAGGCGTGATCTGGCAGGCCAGTCGGACGCCGGCGGCGAACTGGCTGGATTGCTGGAAATAATGATGTACGCAGTCCGTCAGGGTCGCGCCCTGAATTTCAACGATGCCCTGATACTTTTCCATATCGACACCCTGATCGACCGTGAAGGCCATGATCCCGGCGCCGAGCAGGCGTGCGATTGAGGGCGTGCCGTCCGGGATATCCCCTTTGAGATCGGCATAACCGCGGATTGCGCCATCGGTGGTGACATCGGCGACCATCATGCTCATCGGGCCATCGCCACGCGCCTGCAGGCTGAATGTGCCGTCAAATTTCAACCCGCCGGAAAGCCCGGCAACCAGCGCCATGGCTTCGCCCAGCAATGCCGCTGCCGGAGTCGGATAATCATGTGCCCGCAATGCCGTATCCAGCGCGGGGCCAAGCCGGACCAGCCGCCCGTGCAGGCCGCTCGATTCAATCGTGAACGGCTGGATCAGGTCGTCGTCGGGCATGCTCACGTTCAGGCCAGACACCAGGCCAGAATGCCCTTCTGGGCGTGCAGCCGGTTCTCCGCTTCGTCCCATATGACGGATTGGGGGCCGTCAATAACGCCTGCGGTCACTTCCTCGCCACGATGGGCCGGAAGGCAATGCATGAACAATGCGTTGTCGTTGGCCTGTTCCATCAGGCGCTCATCCACCTGGAAGGCGCGCAGGACATTGTGACGGGATTCCGATGCGGTATCGTTCATCGACACCCAGGTGTCTGTTACGACACAGTCCGCGCCGGTCACCGCCTTTTCCGGATCGGTCGTGAGCGATACACGCCCGCCTTCGGCTTTGGCCCAGGCAAGCGCTTCCGGCGCCGGTGAAAGTTCGGGCGGGCAGGCGAGGCGCAGTTCGAAATCGAAGCGCACGGCCGCCTGGATCCAGCTGCGCGCGACATTGTTGCCGTCGCCGCTCCATGCCACGATCGCATCACGGATGTCGCCGCGATGTTCTTCGAAGGTCATGACATCCGCCATCAACTGGCAGGGATGGGTTGTATCGGTCAGCCCGTTAATGACGGGTACGGTTGCATACTCCGCCATTTCCGCCAGTTTATCCGGGCTGGTTGTACGCATCATGATGATGTCGACGAAACGGGACAGCACACGCGCGGTATCCGCCACGGTTTCGCCATGCCCGATCTGTGCATCGGCCTGCGTCAACTGGACGGTCTCGCCCCCAAGCTGACGCATGCCAACGTCAAAGCTGACCCGCGTGCGGGTCGAGGGCTTCTCGAAAACCATGGCGAGAAACTTGCCCTCAAGCGGCCGCATGTTGGACGCCGACCCGTTCTTGAAGGCCTTGCCGAGGGTGAACATCTCCCGCAGCGTGGCCTCGTCGAACGACGCGAGGTCGAGAAAGTGGCGAAGCTCAGCCACCGCCTGCTTCCAGCGCCTTGCCGGTGGCGTCGACGATTTCCAGCGCCTCGGCGAAATGGCTTTCTTCCGCGATCAGCGGCGGCAGGAACCGGACGACATTGTCGCCGGCCGGAACCGGCAGCAATCCGGCAGCGTGGAATTTGGCGATAACGTCTCCCGCCGGTACCACACATTTGATGCCGAGCATCAGCCCGGCGCCACGGATGGTTTGATAGACCTTCGGATAGCGGCCGGTGACTTCCTTGAGGTCACCCCAGAACTTGCGCGCCTTCTTGTCGACGCCTTCCATGAAGCCGTCTTCCAGCATCACGTCCAGCACTGCATTCGCCGCCGCCGAAGCAAGCGGATTGCCGCCGAAGGTGCTGCCATGCGTACCCGGGGTCAGGCCCTTTGCCGCTTCTTCCGTCGCGACGATAGCGCCGATAGGGAAGCCGCCGCCAAGACCCTTGGCAAGTGACATCACGTCCGGCGTAATGCCCGACCATTGATGCGCGAACAGCTTGCCGGTCCGGCCCATGCCGCTCTGCACTTCGTCCAGCAACAGCAAAATGCCGAATTCGTCGGCGATCTTGCGCAGCTCTCGCAGGTAG
>CAXBEC010000074.1:0-9107 GCA_963974145.1 uncultured Alphaproteobacteria bacterium
CCGTTTGTTGACTTGTGAAGATGACGTGAAATCAGGGGGCGACGTTTTCCGTGTCGCTTTCCGTTTCCGCGTCGGCCGGTGCCTCTGCCATGTCGGCTGAATCTTCTGCTGCCGGTGCGGCGTTGTCAGCCGATTCGTTGAAACCGAAACCGTTTTCTTCGTCCTGATCGTCATCGTCGCCACTTTCTGACGGGATGATTGCGTGACCGAGCCGCTGCTGCGCTTCCGCTTCATCCGGCGACTGGGCGACGTTCACGATCACGTCGACCGATACTTCGGGATGCAAACGGATCCTGTGCGAATGCAGACCGAGCATCTTGATCGGGCGCTCGATGAGGACCTGCTCCCGACTGACCGTGAAACCCGCCTCGGTGATGGCGTCGGCAATATCGCGGCTGTTGACCGAACCGTACAACTGTCCGCTATCCCCCGAATTGCGGATAATCGCAACGGTCAGGTCCTGCATTGTTGCAGCAACCTTTTCCGCCTCGGCCCGGCGCTGCAGGTTGACCGCTTCAAGCTGCGATTTTTCCTGTGCAAAATATTCCATATTGCTTTTCGTTGCGCGCAGCGCCTTTTTCTGCGGCAACAGGTAATTCCGTGCGAATCCAGGCTTGACGTTGACCACTTCGCCCATCTGGCCAAGCTTCTCGATCCGTTCCAACAAGATGACTTCCATTTTAACCTCCAGCATTTGCGATTCAGGCGATTGCAATCGTCCGGACATCGCTCAATGCTCAATCAGCCCCGATGCGGCGAAGCGGTAACCCCTGAACGGGTACCGCCATTCGCCATTGACCCTACTGAATGACGTAGGGCAGCAGACCCAGAAACCGTGCACGCTTGATGGCACGGTCCAGAACGCGCTGCTTCTTGCCGGATACAGCGGTAATCCGGCTGGGAACAATCTTGCCGCGTTCGGAAATAAAGCGCTGCAGTAACCGGACGTCCTTGTAATCAATTACCGGCGCGTTCGGGCCGCTGAACGGGCAGGATTTCCGACGCCGGAAAAATGGCCTGCGACCACCACCGCCGCCGCCGCTACCGCCTTCTGAAGATCTCTCGTCGCTCATGCCGAATCTCCTTTATTCTCTCGTGCTGGCCCGGAGTTGTCACTGCTGGTTGATGGCTTGTCGGAAGAAGAATCATCCCGATCGCTTCTCGGGCGATCCCGGCCATACCGGCCACCGCGTTCGTTGCGGTTCGCCATGACAACGGAAGGTTCCTCGGGCAGATCGTCGGTACGCAGCGTCAGGAGGCGCAGAACGTCCTCGTTGAGGCCCATCTGGCGTTCCATCTCGCGCACGGTTGCGACCGGTGCTTCGTAATTGAACAGAACGTAATGGCCTTTTTTGTTCTTTTTCATTCTGTAGGCCATGCTCTTGAGGCCCCAGTATTCACGGCGGGAAATCCGGCCACCATCGCCGGTAATGATCTCCGCCACCGCATCGCTGATGGTTTCGACCTGTGCGGACGAAATATCCTGGCGGGAAATAAAGACGGTTTCGTAGTACGGCATTGCGTACTCCTTCTGGCTAATACGGCCCGGCGTCCCTGTTTGGGGGAACGGCCCGAACCTGAGCCGGCAGCACAATACCGCCGGCAAGGAGTGGTTCCTTTCGGAAGGCGCGCACTATACACATTCCGGTGCCATACAAAAGGAAATTCGTAACTTTTTCAGATATATCGTCGCCAGTATGGCGCGGGTCGGCTGTCATGTGGCGCCGAATAGTCAAATGGGCAGCTTGATTTGCGCTGTTTCAGCGAAAGCGTTGAGCGGGTCTACGCATGGAATGGTATCTCGTCAGCTAATATAGTATCCCATAGCCTATATTATCCCCGGGGAGAAACATCGACGTGCTTGCATCAATGACAGGGTTTGCCCGTGAACGCGGCGAACTGGACGGTACCGCCTGGGAATGGGAAATAAAGAGCGTGAATGCGCGGGGGCTCGACATCCGCATTCGCCTGCCGGGCGGCAATGATGACGTCGAACTGGCCGCGCGCGCGGCAATCGGAAAAATGTTCAAGCGAGGGTCCATAAACGCGTCCCTGAATCTGCAACGCAACAGCGGCGAGTCCTCGTTGCAGGTCAATCGCGCATTTCTGCAGGAATTGATTGATGTTGCGCGGGAAATGGGCCGGGAAGATCCGCAGGTCGAAACCCTGTTCGGTGTTCGCGGGGTTGTCGAACCGCAGGAGGCCGAGCGGAACGAAGATGAAGAAGCCGCGTGCCGCGAGGCGTTCCTGAAATCCTTTTCCGTCGCGCTGGATGCGCTGAAGGCCGCGCGGCTCAGTGAGGGGCGCAAGCTGCGGGTCATGCTGGAAGCACGTCTGTCGGAAATGGAGGCGCTCGTTGTCGCGGCGGAAGCCGCCGCCAACGAACGTCAGGAAAGCGCCCGGGACCGCTTGGCCAGCCAGGTCGCGGCGATGCTGGAAGCGACGAATGTGGTCACAGAGGAACGGCTGGCGCAGGAACTGGCGATACTCGCGGTTAAAGGTGACATCCTGGAGGAAATTGATCGTCTAAAGGCGCATATCGCACAAGCCTGGGAATTGCTGGGGGAAGGGACCGCCGTCGGGCGCCGGCTCGATTTCCTGTGCCAGGAATTTAACCGCGAAGCGAATACACTGTGTTCCAAATCGAACGATATCGCGATGACCCGGATCGGGCTGGATCTGAAGGCCACGATCGATCAGTTGCGGGAACAGGTACAGAATGTGGAGTGAATACCGTTGAACGATGATCCGTTTGCCGTGCGCCGTCGCGGATTGATGTATGTGCTGTCCTCGCCGTCCGGTGCGGGTAAAACGACGATTTCCCGCGAGATCCTCGCACGGGATAGCGAAATCACGATGTCGGTTTCGGCCACAACGCGGCCCAAAAGGCCCGGTGAGCGGGGCGGTGTCGACTATGAATTTATCGATGTCACGACCTTCAACCTGATGGTGAACCGTCGTGAATTTCTCGAATACGCCAAGGTTTTCGACAATTATTACGGCACGCCACGCGCGCCGGTGGAAGCTTTGCTCGCCGAAGGTAGGGATGTCCTGTTCGATATCGACTGGCAGGGAACCCAGCAATTGATGGAACAGGCGCGGGACGACCTGGTCAGTGTCTTTATCCTGCCGCCGTCCATGCGGGAACTTGAACATCGCTTGAAGACCCGTGCGCAGGACAGTGCCCAGGTGGTCGCCTCACGGATGGCGAAAGCGGCAGATGAGATGACGCATTACGCCGAATATGACTACATCATCATCAACCACGACGTGGAAGAAAGCGTGGATTCGGCGCTCGCGCTGCTGAAGGCAGAGCGGCTCCGGCGCGACCGGCAGATCGGGCTGGGGGAATTCGTCAAAGGGCTGCGGCAGGGTCGCTAGATCCGTTCAGGGACTGCCGTGCGGGATGCCCTGTAACATCTGGTAGGCTCGCGCCAGCGCGGCGAAGCCTTCGATATCGATGGTTTCCGCCCGCGCAGTTTCCGCGATGCCGGCGCTTTCGAGCAACGCCGCCGGGTTTTGAACAAGCCCCCGCAGGGCGGCCCGCAGCATTTTCCGGCGCTGCCCAAAGGCCGCTGCTGTCACTTTTTCCAGTGCTTCCCGATCCGCGGGATTGGGTAAAACCGCGTACGGTTCCAGGGATACAACAGCGGAATCAACCTTGGGCGGCGGGGTAAAGGCGCGCGCGGGAACATTGAATAGCCGCTCCGTCCGGCAGCGCCAGTTGGCGAGGACCGAGAGTCGGCCATAGGCCTGCTCGCCCGCGCTGGCAACGATCCTGTCCGCAACTTCCCGCTGGAACATGAGCGTCATGCCGACAATAGAGTCGGTATGGATCAGCCAGTTGACCAGCAGATGCGTGCCGACATTATACGGCAGATTGGAGACCAGTCGGCGGGGGGAATCGCCGAGACTGTTGTAGTCCAGGCTCCGGGCATCCGCTTCGATGATTTCCAGCCGTCCAGCTGCCGCAATCCGCAAGGGCTGCAAGGCTTCGATACAGCGCGGATCGCGTTCGATCGCGATAACGTGGCGGGCACCTGCGGTCAGCAGGGCGCGGGTCAGGCCGCCAGGACCGGGGCCAACCTCGATAACCGTTCCTGATGCGATATCGCCCGCTGCCCGGGCAATTCGACCGGTCAAATTCAGGTCGAGCAGAAAATGCTGTCCGAGCGATTTCTTTGCCGCGAGGCCATAAGCCGTGATGGTGTCACGCAGTGGCGGCAGTGCGGCAATGGCGTCGGGGGAAAATTCAGGCACGGCCCGTTTCGGCTTCAGGTTGGTTGTCATCCCGGCGGGTGGCCATGGTTGCCGCCATCTTGAGGGCCGCGATCAGGCTGCGCTCGTCGGCGACGCCGGTTCCGGCGATCTCGAACGCGGTGCCGTGGTCCGGCGAGGTCCGTATGAAGGGCAGACCGATGGTTACGTTCACGGCGGCAAAGAAATCGATGGTCTTGATCGGGATCAGGGCCTGATCGTGATACATGCAGATAGCGGCATCGTATTCCGTTCGCGCCCGTTCATGGAACAGGGTGTCCGCGGGGGCGGGGCCCCGAACCGAAATGCCGGCCCCTTTCAATTGTTGAACAGCCGGCGCGATAATGTCTGTATCCTCGCGTCCCATCGTGCCCCCTTCGCCGGCATGGGGGTTAAGGCCGGCAATAACGATGTGCGGCTGCCGAATGCCGAAATCCCGCCTCAGCGCGGCGGCCGTGATATGTGCGGTTTCAATGATGGCGTCCTGGGTAACCGCGTTGATTGAATCGCGCAGTGAAATATGGACGCTGAGCGGAACGACCCGCAGGGACTCGCAGGCCAGCATCATGACGGCGCGCGATCCGTCGCCGGCCAGCTCGGCCAGGTAGTCCGTATGCCCGTTATGGTGAAATCCGGCCTGGGTCAGGGTCAGCTTGTGGATCGGGTTGGTCACGACAGCGGATGCACGGCCCCTGGCGACCAGATCAACGGCCTCGTCGATAGCGGCGATTACGGCACCCGCATGGGCCTGGTCGGGGGTGCCGGGAATCGGAAAATTGCGCAAGGGACGGGACAGCACGGGCAATGCATCGGCGAAGACCGCTTCGGCTTCTTCGGGGGCCTCGATCGGGGCGATTTTCACGGTCCAGCCCAACCGATCGGCAAGCGTTGCAAGCCGGCTGGCATCGTCGATCATGAAAAATGGCGGCACCGCCGCGGTCCCTCTCGCGAGCCAGGCTTTCAGAGCGACTTCGCCGCCAATACCGGCCGGTTCGCCCATGGTGAGCACGAGAGGGCCCGGCATCGGCTGTTATTCCCGCAGGTCCACATAGGCATTGCGGCGCAAGTCCCGCAGATATTGCCTGGCCAGCAGTTCGAAACGCTTGTTGGTCAACTGGTCCTGTATCTGCCTGCGGTCCGGCAGTGCGCGCTTGGGGGCATCGCGTCCGCAGACGACGAACAGAATGACCGGACCGGCGTCGGAAACGATCGGAATGCTCGCTTCGCCAACCTTCAGGTCGCCGACCGCGCCCTGAATGTTGGGCGGCAAATCACCCAACTTGATTCTCCCGAGGGTGCCGCTTTCCTTCGTGCCGACAGACTGGATAATGGCGGGCAGATCGTCGCATCCTGTAATTGCCGAGCGGATCTGATTGGCAACAGCCTTTTGCGCTTCGGTTTCCTCTGCTGATGCGCCATTGGCCAGGGGGAACACGATTTGCCGCAGGTCAATGACAGTGTCGCCGGCATCATCGCCTGCTCCCTGTCGGGTGTCGCGCAAGTAAAGCAGGTGATAGCCGGCAACGGTGCGAATTGGGTCACTGATTTCGCCGGGTTTCATTGACGCAATTGCGTCATCCAGTTCGCTGGCAAGCAGACCTGCCTGAATCCAGCCGAGGTCACCACCGACCGAAGCTGTCGTGCTTTGTGAGAAGGACCTGGCAAGCGCCGCAAAGTTGGATCCACCGGCCAGCTGGTCTTTCAGTCGCAGTATCGTTCGCCGTACCTCGTCTTCCTGATTGGGGTCATCAATGCCCAGCAGAATTTCCGATACGCGGAAGCTTGGCTGATTGAGCAGGGACTCGATCCGTACAAGCTCATCGTCAATGGCGTCGTCGCTGACTCTGGCTTCACGACGCAGCTTGCGGCTGACGGTGCGGCCCCAGGCGATTTCCGCTTCCAGTTTCTTGCGTAGCGTCAAAATGGAAATCTGACGGCTCTGCAGCAGGTTTTCCAGGGCGCCGGGCTTCATCTGGTTTCGTTCTTCAAGGGTCCGGATCGCGTCGTCTATATCGCGAGCGCTGACCGAAATATTCTGTTTTTCCGCTTCCTGTAACTGCATTTCCTCATCGACGAGCGTGCGCAGTATCTGTTGTGACAGACGTCGCTGATTATCAGCTGTGTTCCGCATTCCTGTGGAAAACATGACAAACTTCATGCGTTCGATAACATCCAGGACGGATATGACACGGTCATTGACGACGGCAGCGATCCGCAGAACGCCCTGAGCCTGAACAGGCGCGGCGGCGGCGGCAAGGAACAGGAATAGTGCCGCCAGAATAAATTTGGTGCGACGAAACACTGCACGGGGTTTGCCTGTAAATCCGGGCCGGTTTTGCGTGATCAGGCGTTGTCCTCGTGGTGTCGTCCCGCCGGTAGTCATTTCTGGCTTCATGCTAGTACACCTGTGATGAAACGGCGCCCAGATGCTTGAAGGACACCCGGAAGATAACCGTGTCTGACGGATCGAAATCCGCGTCCTGTGTAAACCGGCGTTCGGCATCCGCTGTAAGTACGACGCATTCATCCTCATAGGTTATACGCATTCCGGCAAAAAGTGTTCCACCGTCGCTACTGAGGTCCCGTTGGGTCCGGGCAGAGACGGTCCATAAATCATTTATCCTCGATTGGGCTGATATGCTTATTTCTTCCCGCTCTTCAAGCGCTGACTCATTGGGATCATCATCGATAAACAGGTAGTTGCCACCGACCCTGAAGGCTGGGGGGCCGGCGCCAAATCCCAGTTCATTGCGTTTGAAACCCAATGTGTCGTCGTCGGCACGGAACCTGTAGTGCAGGTTGAGGTAACGGTTCGGGCGGACTTCGACGCGTCCGACGATATTGGAAAGGTGGCGTTCAATTCCGGCCTGATTGGCGAGATCGTCATCCGCATGAATCCGGTAGCTCTGGCCTATAAATGCCGTTGTCTGACCGTCTCCGGTGCCGAATACCCCCATATTGATGCCGTAGATGACCTTCTGTCCACTTTCAACCCGATCAATACCAGGAAAGCGGTCGGCACTCAGAATATTGGTATCGTCGATTTCAACAACCGTACTGTCTTCGCTGGGAATCGCGCCGGGATTGCTGCCATTGGGGCCAACGACAACGGCCGCAATCGGTTCAATCAGTTGCCGGCTGGAACCCGAATTCCGGACAAACGGGTATCGCCAATGTGCAGAGAGTTGGGGAAACACCCGTCCGGTAAATCCTTCATCTTCCGCATTATTGGCGTTGTGCTCGACGTAATAAAGGTCGTTGCGGAGCGTGGCACTGAACGTTGTGATATGGCCTGCATCCGCGATGAATGGCAGCTCATACCCCATTTCCAAGGACATCAGCTGAACATCCGATGTATCTGCGCGGTACAACGACCTGAAACTCGCATCGACCACATATTTGCCACCCCATCGGGACGGCTGGCCGACATGATTGAAATCCAGCAATGGCGCGATTCTTGGTGTGTTGGGCCGCAAGCCGCCGCGTAAGTCCTGGAACAGGAAAATATTGCCGGCGGCGTAATTGCGTCCGCGGAAACCTTCAACAAATGCATTTGTTTCCAGCGAATTACCGGGGCTGCCGAAGAAATTGAACGTACGGAGATAGCTGCGGTCGGTTGACCGTTTCACGTCGAGTCCGGTGCGCCAGGTATCGTCGATATCGAATTTGGCGTGGCCAAAAATATGGCCACGGATCTCATCTTCCCGGATTTCCTCAACCACACCGGATCCGATGCGCCTGTCCGCCTCCGCGAGGCTGCCGGAAAACTCGATTTCACCTGAATCGAATCTCTGCCTGTATTCGCCCGCAAAAACGACCCCTTCCTCCCGGGTCAGAATCGGCGCGAAGGTTGCATCCTTGCTGTTGTCGATTGCCCAGAAATACGGCACTTGCGCGAAACCGCCCAGCCTGCCGCTAGAGCCGAAAGCGGGCGTCAGAAAGCCGCTCTTGCGGGAAACGGTCGGATCCGGGTGTGCAAAATACGGGGTATACGCGACAGGGACGCCATAAATTTCCATCCATGCGTCCTTGTAGCGGATTTCCTGCGCGACTTTATCGTGCACGATTGTATTGGCCTTGAGCTGCCACAACGGCGCTTTTTCCGGGTTTTCCCGGCATACGTCACACGGCGAATACACAGCCTTGCTGAGTACGGTGCGATTGCCCTTTGTCCGCCGGCCCGAATTGGCGGCAAACCGGCTGTTATCGGCCAGCAGGACCTTGATTTTCCGGATGACGCCTTCGCGCATCGAATCAGTCAGTTCGACATACTCGGCAAAAACGGTATCTCCTTCAGGCTCCAGCAGAATGACATTTCCCGAAGCTGTGACCGTATTGCTTTTCTGGTTATAGCTGACCGTGTCAGCAAAGAGCATCCGCCCGCCCTGGGTGATTTCAACATTTCCCCTGGCGACGACATTGCCCAGTTCCTGATCCTGCGTCATTTCATCCGCCTGGATCAGCGCCGGAGCGTCCAGATCCTGACCTCTTGCCGGAAATGATGCCGCGAGCAGAAGGCAGAATACAGCGCATATGCGTATATGTGGCGCCATCATCCGTCCTCGAAATGAAACAACATGGCGACACCAAGCAGACCGCTGACGCCGCAAGCATACTCGGGATGCTCGCGGATTGCCCAAGCGCGTATACAAGGTCAGACGCGAAGTACAGCAGGAATCCGCTGAACGCGGCGCCGGCTATTGATGCCGAGGCCCCGACGCGCCCTGTGGTCCGCAGTGAAAATATAGCGGCAATAAGCACCATGGCGGCGAGAAGGACCGGGCTGGCCAACAGCGACTGCCAGTAAAGCTTGTGACGGAGTCCCGAAAACCCGGCGTCCTCCAGCGTGG
>CAXBEC010000075.1:0-9021 GCA_963974145.1 uncultured Alphaproteobacteria bacterium
TGTCGGCGATAAAGATGTTGCGCCACACCCAGGTATCGTCGACGGCCTGGGCGACATGGGAATCGCTGAACCCGGATTCGCGCATGGTCTTGCGATACAGGTCCATGCGGTGCTTGGTGACCTCATCGGTCTGCACATTCATCAGGAAAGGGCGGCCTTCCCGCGCCATTTCAAGCATGGATGCCTCGCCGGAACAGGCGCGGATCAGGGCAGGATGCGGCTTGGTGTAAACGGCTGGCCGCAGAATCGGCAGCCACAGATCCCAGTACTTGCCGTGATGTTCGTAGTTTTCGGTCGTCCAGGACTTGATCATGATTTCTTCGGCTTCGATCAGGCGTTCCTGCGCTTCCGCCGGGTCGATCCCGAAACCGCGATAATCATATATATTATGGGCCGTGCCGCGGCCGAGCCCGACAATGAGGCGACCCTTGGACAGGTTGTCGACCATGGCCATCTGTTCCGCCATGCGGATCGGATGGTGCAGGGACATCTGCGCGACAGCAAAACCGATCTTGATCTGCTTGGTGGCGACGGCCAGGGCGGCGGCAAAACTCACGGGATCGACATAGGCACAATTGCCGTCGAAGTGGTGTTCCGCCAGCCACAGGGTCTCCATACCCAGTTCGTCGCAGAGTTTGGCTTCGGCCAGAGTCTCGTCGATGACCTGTTCATCTTTTTCCGGTGTTTCGGCTTGCGGGAATAGGAAATTGCTAAATTTCACGGGCCTCATCCTTGCTTGATTGATTGCTGTAAAGTTGTTCGTTGTCGATCTGCGCTGTCGCTTTCAGGAACCGGCGTTTGCCGGCAAGCACATGTGCCTCCAGGGCGTTGGCAGCCTTTTCACGGTCTCCCGCCGCCAGCGCGCGCAGGATTTTCCGATGCTCGCTGTTCGAGAGATGAAGCCCGCCACCCTGCAGGATGCTGCGGCTCCGATAGAGATGGAGTTCCTTTGCCAGGCCTTCGCAGAGGGCACGTAACCGGTCATTGTCGGCAAAATCGATGATCCGGTCGTGAAACTCGCGGTTCAGCGAGTAGAAAGCCTCGAAATCCTCCGAGGTCTCCGCGGAATTCATTTTCTCGACGAGGTCGCGAAGGTGCTCGATCTGCGGCTGGGTAATGCGTCCCGCCAGTGTTGCGCCGGCAAGCCGCATCAGGCTGGCGCGGACGTCATAAACGTCGCCGGCGTCCTTCAGTGAAATTGACCGGACGAAAAAACCGCGATTGACGATGACCGTCAGCAGCCCGCCTTCGACGAGGCCCCGGCATGCCTCGCGGATCGGGCCGCGGCTCACCCCCAGTTCACCGGCTAGCCGGTTTTCATTGATACGCTGGCCCGAGCGGAACGCGCCGGACAGGATACGGCGTTCAATTTCATCCTGGACCGCATTGGAAAGCGACCGGGACTGAAGAACCTGCAACAGGTCGGTGGATTTTGAAGAGTCGGGCATGCGGGCGAACGGCACCGGATCGTTGTCTGATCGACGAAGTATGCGGCGTTCAAAAAAATTGTCAACAATTGACAAAAAACAAAATCCGGAAACAAGATAGAAAAACAGAATCCAGGATTTGAGATTGCACATGGCCGATAGCACACTGGGCGCATACAATATCGAAGACCTTCGCCGGATGGCGAAGAAGCGGCTGCCGCGCGGCATTTTCGAATATGTCGATCGTGGAGCGGAAGACGAAATCGCGCTCCGGAACAATCGCGCCGTCTACCAGTCTCTCAAGATCAAGAACCGGGTCCTGATCGATGTTTCGAAACGGTCGACGGAAACCGAAATTTTCGGTCAGAAACTCGCCATGCCTTACGCCATATCACCTACCGCATCGGCCGGTCTGGTCTGCGAGGGTGGCGAGGTCGGGCTGGCCAGGGCGGCCGCCCGGATGGGCGTGCCCTGCACCGCGGCGACAAGTTCTCTGACGCCGATGGAGGAAATTTACGACGCGGCGGAGGGCAATCTGTGGTTTCAGCTCTATATGTGGTCCGACCGGAATCTGACGGACAAATTCGTCAAGCGGATCAAGGATACAGGGTTCGAGACGATGCTCGTCACCGTAGACAGTTCCGCCAGCCCCAACCGCGAATATAATCACCGGAACGGTTTCGCCATGCCGCTGCGGTATTCACCGACCCTGATCGCACAGGTGCTGGCGAATCCGGGCTGGTGCTGCCGGGTGCTTGCGCCGCAATACCTGAAACGCGGCCCGTTCCGGAAAGCCAATAATCCGCCGGAACTGGCCAGCAAGCTGACCCAGGCCGAGGTGGAATCCGAATACACGAAACCGAGCAGCCAGTCCTGGGACGATATCAGGCGTATCCGTGACATGTGGCCGGGCAATCTGCTGGTGAAAGGATTACAGAGCGCGGAGGATGCGGTGATTGCAAAAGAACACGGCCTGCAGGGCGTGGTGCTGTCGAATCATGGTGGTCGTTACCTTGATTCCGCGCCGGCGCCGCTGCAGGTGGTGCCTGAAACCCGCGCTGCGGTCGGAACGGATTTCAAGATCATTATCGACAGCGGCGCAAGACGCGGCGCTGATATCGTCAAGGCGCTCGCCGTCGGGGCGGATATGGTGATGTCGGGGCGACCGACGCTGTATGGTTCAGCGGTGGCCGGGGAGGCCGGTTCCTATCGTGCGCTGGAAATTTTCAAAACTGAAATGGACCGGGTGATGGCCCAGCTGGGTATCAACCGCGTTGAAGAAATCGGCCCGCATATTTTCTGGAACCCACCGGACTGGATTCAGGCAGAATAGACGCCTTTTTTGCAGGCCCATAGCGGGTCTACGGGAATTCCCGTGGTCCTCCTTGTCTCTACCGTTATGACTGGGCCGAATGACCCTGGAGGCACTTGGATTCATCCGCAGGTAGCCATCCATCCAGCAACTTGGCTATCTCCGGAATTTGCCGTCAAAGTGACCCAATTGTTTATGGAATGGATGTCTGGAAGCGGATCAGTAGGAGGTGGTTTAGTACACGCGAGAGGCTTCAGCCCCGCTACTCCCGCGACACCTCCCAAGCCAGAAAGTGCCCCAGCCCACCGCCGGACTTCACCCGCCCCTTGCGCCGCTGAATGCTTAGCGCACCGCCTACACGCTTCACCATGAGCATGAGCAACTTCTGGATACGGGGGATTATCATAGGGCGCGGTTCACCGGCATTTCCAGGGCGATATCGCGGATCACAACAACGGATCAATCAAATTTTCCTGGCGCACGATATAGTGACCAGCCGAGTATCAATTCGGGTGTCGGGGCAGGTATTGACCTGTCCCCCAACGCCCACTCAGCGGGCGTTGGCCGGGTCATCCTGGACAGCAGCCACTATTCTCACGCCGGCGCTTTTGGACCCCGTATTACTGCCATGAACTCCTGGCGCGTCGCTTGTTCGTTTCGGAAGGCGCCAAGCATCCGGCTGGTCACCATGTCGACGCCCGGCTTGTTGACCCCGCGGGTAGTCATGCACTGATGCGACGCCTCCACGACGACGGCAACGCCTCGCGGTTTGAGGACATCCTGGATGGTGTTGGCGATTTGTGCTGTCAATCTTTCCTGAATCTGCAGCCGCCGCGCGAATATTTCCACCACCCGCGCCAGCTTGCTGATGCCGACGACCCGTTTGTCGGGCAGATAACCGACATGGGCGCGCCCGGTGATCGGTGCCATGTGATGCTCGCAGTGACTGACGAAGGCAATGTCCCGCATCACGATCATTTCATCGTAGCCTTCGGTTTCGCTGAAGGTGCGTTCCAATACTTCGGCAGGGTCCTGGAAATAACCGCTGAAAAATTCGTCGAACGAAAGCACAACCCGCATCGGTGTATCGCGTAACCCTTCGCGTGCCGGGTCGTCACCCGCGTAGGCGAGCAGTGTCCTGGCGGCCCGCATTGCCTTTTCGCGCGAGGGGCGAACGGCGCGGCCCGCTGGCTCATGCTTGCGCAGTTCACTGACTTTAAAAGCTACCTGGTTGTCCATCGGGCTACTCCTGAATGACACGAAATTCGGCTCCGCACGAAACTGACAAGGCCGGATCAATTTCATTTATTGCCTTAGTTCATACGACCCGGCGCTGGAAACGGATCACATCGGCAGCATGCCTAATCGTTCATAGCAATTTCTGATGATCCGGTTTGAATTCCGCTTCGTACAAATGATCAGTACTGCAGAAATATCGGAGACCGATAAACGCGATGAAGGAAAACCGTTTTTTGCGACACTGTGCAATCACGTCGGCGGCGGTTTCCTTGTTCCTTTGCGTCTGGAGCGTGCCCGCCGCAACCAAGACAGGATATGATACGTCTCTCGATCCTCTTGCCATCTATGGCTCTGAAATCCGGTTCGATGTCTTGCGAAACGGGCAGGTAGCGGGCTGGCACAGAACGACATTCGTCGAAAACGGAACGGGTCTGGAGGTTCACAGCGTTTTCGACCTGAAAATCGATTTTCTGTTTTTTACAGTCTTCCGGTTTCGCTACGAGTCCGAGGCATCCTGGCGCGACGGGGCCCTTGAAAACCTGAAGGCACGCACGGATGACGATGGAACTATGAGCAGTTTCGAGGCGGTTCGTGATGGAGCCAACTACGTTATTGAGAACGGCCGGGAAACATACAGTACCCGGAGTCCCATTTATCCGACCGATCACTGGAACCCTGCGGTGCTTCGCCAACAGCGCGTCCTCAATACCCTGACCGGCCGAATCAACCAGGTGGAGATTACACCGGTTGACCGGGAGACAGTGCAGACGGAGCATGGCCCCATTGCCGCAACGCGCTATGCCTATACGGGCGAGCTGGAAACCGAGGTCTGGTATGATGACGCCGGTCGCTGGGTAAAGATGCGGTTTGCCGGACGCGACGGGTCCACCATCGAATATGTCTGCCGCCGATGCCAGGGCAGCGCGATCCGAAAGGCGGCACAATGACCGGTAGCAACTTGCCTGGTCGGGTTGCATGGGTCACCGGGGCGGGAAAGGGTATCGGCCGGGAACTCGCGCGCCGTCTCTCCTGCGAGGGCTGGACCGTCGCGGTCAGCGCCCGCACGGAAGGCGATCTGGTGTCGCTTGCCGCCCAATGCGCGCCGGGGCGTATTGTTCCCATGCCGCTGGACGTCACGGACCTTGCGGCGACGGCCCACACCGTGAAGGCCATCGAAGAGCAGTGCGGTCCGATCGACCTCGCGGTGCTCAATGCGGGTACGCATACCCCGATGGGCGCCGGGGATTTTTCGGTCGAAACCGTCCGGAACCTGATGGAGACAAACCTGATGGGCAGCGTCAACGGGCTGTCGCATCTGCTGCCCCGGTTCATCGGGCGCGGCGCCGGTCATATTGCCGTCGTCGCCTCCGTCGCGGGGTATCGCGGATTGCCCAGCGCGGCGGCCTATGGCGCATCCAAGGCCGCCCTGATCAACATGTGCGAGGCGCTTCGGCCGGAACTGGACGGGCATGGCGTGCGACTGACCCTGATCAACCCGGGATTTGTCGACACCCCGTTGACCAGCCGCAATGATTTTCCGATGCCCTTCCTGATTTCCGCCGACAAGGCGGTCGAGTACATTATGCGGGGGCTGAACGGCAATGCCTTCGAAATCACCTTTCCCCGGCGCTTTGCCGCGCTGATGAAGATCCTGCGCATCCTGCCTGACCGGCTGTTCTTTGCCCTGACACGTCGTATGGTCAGGAATGAATAATCATCACGAGAGCTACCGGGCCTATCTGGAGGCCCTGACGCCGCAATCGCTGGAGCAACTGGCGGACTACGTTGCGGCTGATGTCCGTTTCACCGACCCTTTCAACGATGTGCGCGGTGCCGATGCCATGCGGCGCGTCCTGTCACATATGTTCGACACTGTCGGACCGGTCGTTTTCCGCGTTTCCCATATGGCAAGCGATGGCAATACCTGTCTGATGCGCTGGACCTTCTCCGGCAAATTGCGGGGACGGGCCTGGACCTTCGAGGGGATGAGCACCATCCGCTTCAATGCCGACGGGCTGGTTTCCGAACATGCGGATTACTGGGATGGCGCATCGGCGCTATATGAAAAGCTGCCGGTTATCGGGACAATGCTGGCATGGATCCGTCGCCGGCTGGCGATTCACTGACCTGTTTCGCAGGCTGCATAGTCTCGCTGTCCCGTAACGGCATGAAGACAATCGTTACTTCCCCCAGTTCAATACCGAACTTGCTGACCCGGGCACGGTTGATCACCACATCGGAGGACTGCAGGAACATCCAGTCGTTGAAATGGACCCTGACATCATGGCCCGCGATCTTCAGGTCCATATCGTATCGCCAGTTGAGCGCATTGCCATGGGCCGTGCCCTGCGCCACGCCGATCACGTCATCGGCACGGCCTTCATATCGATGGTCATCGGTCTTGCGGATATGCCACACGCGGCGGTCGGTTTCGCCGTCGCTGTAGACGAAGCGTTCGTCCAGCACCAGCTCCCGGCCATCCCAGGTGCCATCGATGTCGACCATGAACTGGCGTCTGACGGTGCCGAACCGGTCTTCGAACAGCCCCCAGGCCCGGGTCTTGCCGGAAAAATAATCCTCCAGAATGAAGCGGGGTTCGGCGCCTGCGAAATCGGTGGTTTCCATTTTTGTGCATCCGTTCAAAAGAGACAGTGCAAAGGCCATCGCCAGCAGTCTTCGGGTCATCCGGTCGCCTCACTGTTTTCCACAAGCGCCGCGCTTCGACGATCAATGGCGCGGCGTATGATCGACTGCTTCTTTTCCGTCAGCGGGAATTGCCAGATGAGCACAATGGCCCCACCCTTTATTACGGCGGGCAGCAGCGCATAGATCAGCGTCAGTGCGATTTTTCCGGATTCGCTCGGCGTTGCCGGGTCGAAACCGGCGGCTTCCACCCCTGGCAGCGCAAGGCCCACCGCGGCCGCCAGCGCGAGTTTCGTGCTCATGCTCCACAGCGCGAACTGCATGCCGGCACGGGGTTCGCCATGCCGCAGGGTGTCGTAGTCAACCACATCGGCCTGCAGCGCGGGCGGCAGGGAAAGGTCCGCGCCGAGTGCCGCGCCCGTTATCACGCAGACGGCGGCAAATGTCGCAAATTGACCCTCTGAAATCCAGGGAACGAACGCGAATGCCGCGCAGGCGGCAAGCATCGCCCAGCACCACGCGCGATGCTTGCCGATACGGTTGCTCACCGCCGTCCAGGCCGGGATGGCGCAGATCGCCGCGGCAAAATAGGTCAATACGAAAAGTGATCGGGTGGCGGAATCGGCGCCCAGCGCGTGTTCGAGATAGATAAAGAAGAGCGCCGCGGGGATGCCGTTGGCGAGCCCGTTCAGAAACCACGCGCCGAGCAGTCGCACGAAAAGGCGGTTGCCCGCGAGGCTGCGAATACCGGAAAGCGTATCGCGCCATCCCCGCGATTGCCGTGCCGCCCGGCTCCTCTCAGGCTCCGGCACGCAGCAGATCAGCAACGGAAAGCAGACGAGGCCGGCCGCGACGGCCACCCATGCCAGCAGACTGACCGATTCCGTTTCCGCCCAGCCGAAACGGGTCGCGCTGGCTGCGAGGGCGCCGGCGCCGACAAGGCCCAGAACCCCTATTCCCTCCCGCCATGCGGTAATGCGTGTCCGTTCGCTGTAGTCGTTGCTGAGTTCTGCGCCCCAGGCGGTGTAGGGGACCGCAATCAATGTCCAGCCGCCATACAGGACGATCGACCAGACCAGCAGATGCAGGCTCCCCGCCGATGACGGGGGATCGAGCAATTGCACCATGCCGAAGCCGGCAATGCAGGCGCCGGCGGCAATCCAGGGTTTCCGATACTGGCCGCGGAACGAATACCGGTCGGACAGCAGGCCGACAACCGGATCCGCGACCATATCGAACAGGCGCGCCACAAGCAGGATCAGCCCTGTTGTCGCCAGGCCCAGGCCCAGTTCCACCCCGTACAGGGCTGGCAGGTGGATATAAACCGGTATTGTGGGAATCGCCAGGACACATGCCGGCAGCGCATAGGCGATGATAACCGGCTTCCGCAAACGGCCCGATGGCGAAAAACTCATCGCCGTCCGAGCACGAACTGCCCGACATCGACGTGACCGTCCTCGAAACCGGCTTCACAATAGCTGAGGTAATAATGCCACATCCGCCGGAACCGTTCATCGTAGCCCAGGCGTTCGATCGCCGGCCAGTTTCGCCGGAAAGCATCGCTCCAGCGCCGCAATGTTTCCGCATAGGAGTTGCCAAAAAAGTACGTATCGTGGATCTGCATTCCGGCCCTGTTTGCGGCCTCGCTAAACCGCTCCGGGCTGGGCAGCATTCCGCCGGGGAAGATGTAGCGCTGGATGAAATCCGGGTTGCGACGATAGGAATCGAACTTCTCATTCGCGATCGTAATGCTCTGCAACGCCGCCCGCCCCCCGGGTTTCAGGCAGCGGTCCAGGACGCTGAAATAGGTATCCCAGTTTTCCTCGCCAACGGCTTCGAACATCTCGACGGAAACGATCTTGTCGAACTGTCCGTCGACATCGCGGTAATCCTGAATGCGGATATCGACCTTCCCCGCAAGCCCGGCCCGCTGCATCCGGTCCCGGGCGAATTTCGCCTGTTCCTGTGAAAGGGTGAGGCCGACAACCGTGCAGCCGAATTCCGCAGCGACAAGCTCGGCAAAGCCGCCCCAGCCGCAGCCGATTTCGAGCACCCGGTCGCCGGGTTGCAGGTCCAGCTTTTGCGCAAGCCGAAGAAACTTGCGGCGTTGCGCAACAGCGATGGATTCGTCCGGTGTCTCGAACAGGGCAGACGAATAGGACATGCCGGAATCGAGCCAGTATCGGTAGAAATCATTGCCCAGGTCGTAATGCGCGGCAATGTTCCGGCGGCTGCCGCGCCGTGTATTGGCGCGGCGCGCATGGCGAATACGATTGAGGACCGTGATGACCCGGTTTTCCGATACGGCGCCGGAAAGCGCGTCCATGTTGCGGGACCCCAGCAGAAGCAGCGCGGTCAGGTCGGGCGTCTCCCATTCTCCGCGCATATAGCCTTCGGCCA
>CAXBEC010000076.1:0-8865 GCA_963974145.1 uncultured Alphaproteobacteria bacterium
TTCCGCGACACCTTTGGCGGTCTCGATGGATGCCGCGCTCGACTATTACGAAAGCATGGGCCAGAACTGGGAGCGCGCCGCCATGATCAAGGCCCGGCCCGTCGCCGGCGACATCGATACCGGGCACGAATTCCTGGACCGGCTGCGGCCCTATATCTGGCGCAAGCATCTGGATTTCGCGGCGATCCAGGACATCCATTCCATCAAACGCCAGATTACCGCGCAGCGCGGCGGCGGCGAAATCGCCGTCAACGGCCATAATATCAAGTTGGGCCGCGGCGGCATCCGGGAAATCGAATTCTTTACCCAGACCCAGCAACTGATCTGGGGCGGTCGCGAACCCGAATTGCGGACGCCGGAGACCTGCCGCACCCTGCAGGGGCTGGTGACCATCGGCCAGGTCACCCAGGAGGCCGCCGACGGCATGGTCGCAGCCTATGAATATCTGCGGCGGGTCGAACACCGGCTGCAGATGATCAACGACGAACAGACCCAGACGCTGCCGAAACCCGATGAGGACATCGAGGCGCTGGCGATCTTCCTCGGCCATCGGGACGCTGCGGATTTCCGCGAGACGCTGGTCGGTCACCTCCGTTTCGTCGAAAGCAACTATGCGGGCCTGTTCGAGGATTCGCCCGATCTCGGCGCCGGGGGCGCACTGGTCTTCACCGGCGGCGAGGATCACCCGGAAACCATTGAAACGCTGGAAAACATGGGGTTCAGCGATGGCAGCCGGGTATCCTCCCTCATTCGCGGCTGGCATCGCGGACGATACCGGGCGACACGGGCGGAGCGGTCCCGGCAATTGCTGACCGAACTCGCCCCCATGCTGCTGCAGGCCCTTGCACGCACATCGGAACCGGATACGGCGATGATCCGCTTCGATGCCTATCTCGCCGCCCAGCCCGCCGGGGTGCAGCTGTTCTCGCTGTTTACCGCGAACCCGCCGCTGCTGGACCTGATCGCGGAAATCCTCGGCAATGCACCGCAATTGTCGGACTGGCTGGTGCGCAATCCGTCCTGCCTCGATGCCGTGCTGAGCACCGATTTCGTCGACGAGATCCCGACAACAGCGATTTTACGGGAAGATCTGGAGCGCGCGCTCGAACAGGCCAACGATATCGAGGATGTGCTGGAACTGACCCGGCGCTGGGCCTATGAGCACAAGTTTCAGACCGGCGTGCAGATCCTGCGCGGCGTGACCGATGGCCGCCGTGCCGGACCGACCCTGACCGCCATTGCGGATGTCTCCATCACACATTTATGGGACGCGATCGAAGCGGAATTCATCCGCCTGCATGGCCGGGTAGCGGGTGGCGGCACGGCGCTGATTGCGATGGGAAAATTCGGCGGCGGGGAACTGGCGCACCGGTCCGACATCGATCTGGTTATGGTCTACGATCATGAACCGGATGCCGAGGGCTCCGATGGCCCGAAACCGCTGGTCCCGGGCCTGTATTTCACCCGGCTGGCGCAGCGGCTGATCGCGGGGATCACCGCCCGCACCAGCGAAGGACGCCTTTATGAACTCGACATGCGGTTGCGCCCGTCCGGCAACAAGGGACCGATCGCGTCGCGCCTTGACGGTTTCGCGCAATACCAGCGTACGGACGCCTGGACCTGGGAACAGATGGCGCTGACCCGTGCCCGTATCGTCACCGCCCCGGAATCGCTGCGCCGGTCCATTGAGTCCATCATCCTCGAATCATTGACCCGCAAACGTGACCCCGAAGCACTGGTGAATGAAGTTGCCAGTATGCGCACCCGCATGGCCCAGGAGCACAAGGGACAGTCAATCTGGGATATCAAACACCGCCGCGGCGGGCTGGTCGATATCGAATTCATCACCCAGTACCTGATGCTGCGGCATGCGGCGGAGCACCCGGATATCCTCAACCCGAACACGGCGGAAGCGTTATCAGGACTGGTCGCCGCCGGGGTACTGGATAACGCAATCAGCGCCGACCTGCAGAACACCCTCGCCCTCTGGCAACGGTTGCAGGGCGTGCTGCGCCTGTCCGTCGAAGGGGCGTTTGACGGCGACAATGTCACCGAAGGCCAGCGCGCCCTGCTGGTAAAGGCCGGGAACGCGTCTGATTTCGACACGCTGGTAAAAATCATGGAATCGGCCGCCGCGACCGTGCGGGGTCATTTCCAGAATATCGTCGGTGAGCCTTCTTGAAATCAGAATTGTCAGGTTTCTATTCATTTATTGGAAGGAAACAGATCCGGCAATATTGTGGGCCGAGGCGCGTTCAGGACAACCGGCTCGGTCGGCCCTGGTATCAGAGCAAATGTGGACATTTGTAGACACCGGACGGTGAATTTCTGCATGTTTTTAGTATTTTCAAACAGTTACCGTGAAAAAACCGGGCCAAAACTGATTTTAAACGTGCATAACCATACGAAAATGATGCATTTTCGCTGAAATCGCGCCCGTAAGGTCGAAATCGTGCGGGCCATCAGACAGAAAAATTTTGCGTCACGGGAGAATGAAAACCATGCCGGATACTGGCGACAAGGCCCCTGAATTTACCGCGCCGACCGACGGCGGCGGCGAGATTTCGCTGAAGGATTTTCGCGGCAAACCCGTTATCCTGTATTTTTATCCGAAGGACAGTACCCCGGGCTGCACGCAGGAAGCCTGCGACTTCCGCGACGCAATGCCCGACCTGACGAAATCAGGCGCGGCCGTCATCGGCGTGTCGAAGGACAGCGTCAAACGGCACGATAATTTCAAGGCTAAGCAGGAACTGAACTTCCCGCTGGTCGCGGATCTTACAGGCGAAATCTGCGAAGCCTACGGCGTCTGGGTGGAAAAGAAGCTGTATGGCCGCACCTATATGGGGATCGAACGCGCGACCTTCCTGATCGACGGCAAGGGCGTGATCCGGCAGGTCTGGCACAAGGTAAAGGTCAAGGGTCATGTCGCCGAGGTCACGGCGGCCGTCGCTGGATTGCCAGCATAACCGGGCAAGTTTTGGGGTGCCGCGCGGCATGCGCTCGCGTAATATCCCCACCAACCGGATAACAATGGATTCACAGGGGAGAACAGAATGAAACTGCTGCGTTATGGACCGACCGGATCGGAAAAGCCGGGCATGCTGGACAGCGACGGTGCGATCCGCGACCTCTCGGGTGTGATCAGCGACGTCGCCGGCGACGTGCTGCTGCCGGACTCGATCGAAAAGCTGAAAGCGATCGATCCCGCCTCGCTGCCCAAGGTGAGCGGTTCGCCGCGCATGGGTCCCTGCGTCGGCGATATCGGCAAGTTCATCTGCATCGGCCTCAACTATTCCGACCATGCCGCCGAAACCGGTGGCGAAGTGCCGTCCGAACCGATCATGTTCATGAAGGCGAACAGCGCGATTTCGGGACCCAATGACGACGTCATCATCCCGCGCGGTTCCGAACAGACCGACTGGGAAGTCGAACTGGCCTTCGTCATCGGCAAGCCGGGCAAG
Source organism: uncultured Alphaproteobacteria bacterium (assembly GCA_963974145.1). Lineage (GTDB taxonomy): Bacteria > Pseudomonadota > Alphaproteobacteria > UBA8366 > MarineAlpha4-Bin1. The sequence goes on from CAXBEC010000076.1 coordinate 3,465, forward strand.
TATATCGACACGGCCAATGCGCTGGACCATGTCGCCGGCTACTGCATCGTCAACGACGTGTCGGAACGCGATTTCCAGATCCGCCGCCAGGGCCAGTGGACCAAGGGCAAGAGCTGCGACACGTTCGGCCCGGTCGGCCCTTGGCTGGTCACGAAGGACGAAGTCGCCGACCCGCAGGCGCTGCCGCTGTGGACCGAAGTCAACGGTCATCGCTACCAGAACGGCAATACCAACACGATGGTCTATGGCGTCGTCTACCTGGTCAATTATCTGAGCCAGTTCATGACCCTGCACAGCGGCGACGTGATCGCGACCGGCACCCCGCCGGGCGTCGGCATGGGCCAGAAGCCGCGCGTCTTCCTGAAGCCGGGCGACACGATGCGGCTCGGCATCGACGGGCTGGGCGAGCAGCAGCAGAAGCTGGTTGCCGACAAGTAATCCGGAACATCACCGGCCTGCGGATTGGGATGACATATCCCTGACGCAGGCCGCCTGCCGGATCCTTGAAACCGCCTCACCTGCAGCGAAATCCGCGCGCAGCCGGGAAACCGCGGCGGCCTGGCGCAATGGTGATATAGCCGAAACCGGTACTGCCGAACCGCCGGATCGGCCCGCCCGCCCCGACCGTCCCGTCCTGAAGCATCCGTCGGAAATGCCGCGCCGCCGGGGCGCCGCCGGTCGTGTCGCGCTGCTGCACGCAATCGCCCATATCGAACTGAACGCCATCGACCTGGCCTGGGACATGATCGCCCGCTTTGCCAGCGCGGATCTGCCCCGGGCGTTTTATGACGACTGGGTCCGGGTCGGCGACGAGGAAGCCAAACACTTCACCCTGCTGAACACCCGCCTGGCGGAGATGGACGCCGCCTATGGCGACCTGCCGGCGCATGACGGGCTGTGGCAATCGGCGCAGGAAACCGCCCATGACGTGCTGGCGCGGCTGGCCGTGGCGCCGCTGGTACTGGAAGCCCGCGGGCTGGATGTAACCCCCGCCATGATCGCCAGACTGGACAAGGCGGGTGACGCGGAAAGCGCCCGCATCCTTCGCATCATCCTGGCGGATGAGGTGGGCCATGTGGCCGCCGGGTCGCGCTGGTTCGACCATATCGCCGCGGCGCGCGGCCTCGATCCGGCGTCAACCTTTCAGGCGCTGGTCCGCCGGCATTACCGCGGCAGGATCCGCCCCCCCTTCAACCGGACCGGCCGGGATGCGGCCGGGTTCCATGCCGACTGGTATGAACCCCTCGCCCTTCCCGACACACCCCGCTGAACTTACATTGCGGATTTGTCGGCGCGTTTGGTACCGGCACGGGCGGCCAGCGCCGCTTCGAGGAACGGATCAAGGTCACCGTCCAACACACTCTGTGCATTGCTTGTTTCCGCTTCCGTGCGCAGGTCCTTCACCATCTGGTACGGGTGCAGCACATAGGAGCGGATCTGGTGGCCCCAGCCGATATCCGACTTCGCTTCATGCTCGGCCCGCGATTCTTCCTCGCGGCGGGTCAGTTCGCGCTCGTACAGCCGCGCCTTCAGCATCTTCATGGCGCTGGCCCGGTTCTTGTGCTGGGAGCGGTCATTCTGGCACTGCACGACCACGCCGGTCGGTTCATGGGTGATGCGTACCGCGCTGTCCGTCCGGTTGACGTGCTGCCCGCCCGCGCCCGAGGCGCGGTAGGTGTCGATACGCAGGTCCTTTTCCTGAACATCAATTTCGATGGCGTCATCGACCACCGGATAGACATCGACCGATGCGAAACTGGTATGCCGGCGTGACGCCGCATCATAGGGCGAAATCCGCACCAGCCGATGCACCCCCGCCTCGGTCTTCAGCCAGCCATAGGCATTGTCGCCGCTGATCCGGATCGTCGCCGATTTCAGACCGGCCTCTTCGCCCTGCGATTCCTCCATTAGTTCGACCTTGCAGCCATGCTGCTCGGCCCAGCGCATATACATGCGCAGCAGCATCTCGGCCCAGTCCTGCGACTCGGTTCCGCCGGCCCCGGCATGCACTTCCAGGAAGCTGTCATTGCCGTCGGCTTCGCCGGACAGCAGGCTTTCCAGCTCCTTGCGAGACACTTCCTCATGCAGCGCCGTAAGCGCCGCTTCCGCTTCGGCCAGCACCTCGGTATCGCCTTCCATCTCCGCCAGCTCGATCATTTCGACCTGGTCGCGCATGCTCTGGTCGATGCCGGTGATGGTATTGATCGCCCCCTCGAGGCGATTGCGTTCCCGCATGACCTTCTGCGCTTCATCCGGATCGTTCCAGAATTCCGGCGCTTCGGTCGACGCGTTCAGTTCCTCTAGACGCAGTTTTGCCGCATCGAGGTCAAAGAGACCTCCTCAGCAGTTCCAGCGACTGCTCGATTTGATCCACCAGCGTCTGCATTTCCGCCCGCATCATATTTCCCCTTGATTCATCTACTCGTCTTGCACGCCGTTTAGGAAATTATGGCGTCCCGCGCAAGTCACCCGCATTCAGTATTTGCCACCGACATCCGAAGAACCGCTGCCCTGATAGGCGTCAAAGCCATCCGAACCATCGATTACCTCGGCCCCGTCATCCGCTTCATTGCCGGACCGGAACGCCTCAAGAATGACATGCTTGTCACCGGGACGGGCCAGCCGTCCAGAATCCAGGTCGATGCGGACAAGGCGGATATCCGGCGGCACGCGGAACGGGATGGCCGGCTGGTCTTCCAGTGCCTTGGCCATGAAATCCCGGAAAATCGGCGCCGCGATTGCCGAACCCGTTTCCCGACGACCCAGCGGCCGCGGGTTGTCGAAGCCGGTATAGACACCGACCGCCAGGTCAGGCGAGAAACCGACGAACCAGCTGTCCATTTCGTCATTCGTGGTGCCGGTCTTGCCCGCCAGCGGCTTGCCGACGGCACTGACCCGCCGCGCAGTGCCGCGCTCCACCACGCCGGCGAGCATCGAGACAATCTGGTATGCCGCAGCTTCTCCCGCGACACGCTCCCGCACATCGGGAAGCCTCGGCAGCGGCTGCCCTGCCCAGCGCAGTCCGGCGCACTGGTCGCAGGGCCGGATATCGTGCCGGAAGGTGGTGCGCCCGTTGCGGTCCTGGATGCGGTCGATGAAGGTCGGCGTGATCTGCTTGCCGCCATTGACCAGCATCGCATAGGCGGTGGTCAGGCGCAGCAGCGTCGTTTCGGCCGCCCCCAGCGCCATGGCCAGTTGCTCTGGCATGTTTTCGACGATCCCGAAACGCTGCGCATAATCGGAAACGGTATCCATGCCGATCGCCCGCGCCAGCCGAACCGTCATGAGGTTCCGCGATTTTTCGATCCCGAGCCGCATCGGGCTGGGGCCATAGAACTTGTTCGAATAGTTGGCCGGCTTCCACTTGCCGAGCCCCGGGCCCTGATCCATCACGAAGGGCGCATCCAGAATGCGTGTGGTCGGCTTGTAGCCTTTTTCCAGCGCCGCCAGATAGATGAACGGCTTGAAGGCGGAACCTGTCTGGCGCTGCGCCTGGGTTGCGCGGTTGAATTCGCTGGCGGCGAAATCATAGCCGCCGGACAGCGCCAGGACCCTGCCTGTATGCGGATCCAGCGCCACGATGCCGCCCTGGATATCCGGGATCTGGCGCAGGCCATAGCGGACGGGCGCCCCTGCCGGCACCGGCTTGTCCGCGCCGTCCTTGTCTTTTTCCGGCGGCAGCGCCTCGACCATGATCACGTCACCGGGTGCCAGCACTTCGTCGGGACGCTTGATCCGGGGTCCCAGCGTCTGCCCCTCCTGCCACGCCCGGGCCCAGGTCAGTTCGGATAGGGGAATAAAGCCTTTGGAGGCGTCGGCAAGACCGATTTCCGCCCCTTCCGCGTTTACCGCGCGGACCATCGCCAGCCGCCAGGAGCCAATGCTTGCCGGCGGCGTCACATCCCGCAACCGGCCGAGCCAGTCGGCGCCCGGATCCTGCCTCGTCACCGGGCCGCGCCAGCCATGGCGGCGGTCATATTCGATCAGCCCCCCGCGCAACACCGCGTCGGCGATATTCTGCAGGTGGGAATTCAGCGTCGTGCGCACCGAAAGCCCCCCCTCATACAGGCCGGATTCGCCATAGCGTTCGATCAGTTCACGGCGAACTTCCTCGACGAAGAAATCCGCCTGGACAAACTGCGTCGCTTCCCGAGAGACGACTGCGAGCCGTTCGGTACGGGCATCCCGCGCCACCGCCGCGCTGATATAGCCTTCTTCCAGCATGCGGCCGATGACCCAGTTGCGCCGGTCCCGGGCGGCCTCCGCCTTGCGGATGGGGTGGTAGTTATTCGGCGCCTTCGGCAGGGCGGCCAGATACGCGGCCTCCGCCGTGGTCATCTCATCCATCGACTTGTTGAAATAGTTCAGCGCCGCCGCCGCAACGCCATACGACCCGTAACCGAGATAGATCTCGTTCAGATACAGTTCCAGGATCCGGTCCTTCGACAACACCCGCTCGATACGGAAGGCCAGGATTGCCTCCTTGATCTTGCGCTCCAGCGAAACTTCGTTGGTCAGCAGGAAATTCTTCGCCACCTGCTGCGTAATGGTCGACGCCCCGACCGGCCGGCGGTTTTTGGCGTAGTTGACGACATTGGTGACCACAGCGCGCGCCAGCGCGATGAAATCGATGCCGGGATGGGAATAGAAGTTCTGGTCTTCCGCGGCGATGAAGGCGTGAATAACCTGCCGCGGCATGGCGCCAATCGGCACGAAAACCCGCCGTTCCGTCGCGTATTCCGCAATCAGCCGGCCATCCCCCGCGTGCACGCGGGTTACCGTCGGCGGCGCATAATCCGCCAGCTGCTTGTAATCGGGCAGGGTCCGCCCGTAATGCCACAGGGCATAGACGACACCTCCGCCGACAGCGAAAGCGCCGAACAGGCCCAGTACGGTCAGGAACAAAAACAGTCGAAGCAAAAAGCGCATATGATTTTCAAAATTCCCGGCACAGTGGCCGACCAGTCATTCAGGATGGGTAAGGTATAAATATGGCAACCTTGTGACCCCGCTCTATACCAGTCTTACGACAAAATCATCCGTGGCAGATGTCACGAACGGTTGTTTTCGTCCTTGCGGGCGAAATATTTGTCGATAGACCTTAACAGGGCCTTGCCAATCCGGTTTTGGTACGCGGGATCCTTGAGGTTTTTTTCGTCCGTGCGGTTGGACAGGTAGCCCAGTTCGACCAGTGCCGAGGGAACGTTTGGCGATTTCAGCACCGCGAACCCGGCATAGCGATGCGACACCCGCAACAGCTTGATCGCGCCCTTCAACTCGCCGATCAATTGCCGCGCCAGATGCCAGGATTCCTTGTTGGTGTCGCTTTGCGCCAGATCGATCAGCACGCGGGAGACCTCGGGCGCATAACCCGTGAGGTCGGCGCCGGCAATGATATCCG
>CAXBEC010000077.1:0-8842 GCA_963974145.1 uncultured Alphaproteobacteria bacterium
CGCGGTGGAAAGCCACCCGGTGCCGACCCCGACCAACCCGCTGGGCGCCAAGGGCGCGGGCGAAGCGGGGACGGTTGGCGCCATGCCCGCCACGATGAACGCGATCATCGACGCCCTGTCGCCGCTGGGGATCACGCATCTGGACCTGCCGGCGACACCGGAACGCATCTGGCGCGCGATCCGCGACGCGAAGGCGTGACGGAAACCATCACGCGTGACGGGTTTGCATGGCGCGACAGTCTCACGCTAAGCTTGCCGTCAGCATTTATCAGCATCGTTGAAAATCGTCATCTTCTGGGAGGAAGACCATGAACGTGCTCGCCAAAGCCCCGACCCTGCGGATCGAGAAGGTCAAGGACCATGTCGGCGCCATCATCACCGGCGTCGACCTGACCAAACCAATGGACAAGGCGACCTTCGACACCGTCTATGACGCGCTGCTGGAGAACGTCGCCATCGTGATCCGCGGCCATACCCTGACCCCGGCGCAGTACCAGGCGGCGGCGGAACAGTTCGGCGAGTTGATGGAAGACCAGAACCGGCTGTATCTGGTCGACGGACATCCGCTAATCAGCGTGCTGTCCAACCGGCACAAGGCGTCCGACGGCAAGCCGGCCAAGGTCGCCAACAACGCCACCTGGCATACCGACCACACCAACCAGGAATACCCGCCGAAATTCACCATGCTCTATGCGGTGGAACTGCCGGACAGTGGCGGCGGCACAGCGGTGTGCAACATGCGCGCGGCCTATGAATCGCTTCCAGCGGAAAAACAGCGTGAAATCGTCGACATGAAGACGGAAAACACGCTGATCAGCAGCGCGCGGATGGAAGGCGCCAACCCGGATATCGTGAAGGCGCAGAAGGCTTCGACCAAGCCGCCGACCGTGCAGCCACTGGTGCGCACCCATCCGGAAACCGGCACGAAATCGATCTGGTTCCACAAGGCCAAGACCGAACGGATCATCGGCATGGAACCGCAGGAAACCCAGGACTTCCTGGAAGACCTGCTGCAGACCGCCATCAAGCCGGAATTCCACTTCGTGCATGAATGGCAGGTCGGCGACATGCTGATCATCGACAACCGCTCTTCCATGCACAAGGCGGGCTTCGACTTCGACCGGAGCCAGCACCGCCACCTGCTGCGCATCCTCGTGCGCGGCGACCGGCCGTCCTGAAACATCACGGCGTTTTGTGCAACGGGACTGTTTGACGAAACGAGACTCGGGTTATAATCGGGCCATGGCCAATTATTTCATCATATACGGGCTGATCGCGGTGGCGTCGCTGGGACTGGTCCTGTTGCTGGGGCTGCTCCGCGGGCGGAAACGCTCAAGGCGGCGGCAGAACAGGCTCGGTGTCGCCTTTGAACGCGCGCGGATCGTCGAAAGAACCGGCAGCGGTTTGCAGGGCACGCCTTACAGCGTCTATGGCGAATCGTCCTGGTCCGATCACACGCATTCCGGCCGCTGACCCGCCGGCGAGATCCGACCCGTTATTAAATACCACCGTGCAGGGGAACCCGCCCCGCGGTGACGCGTTACCTCCATATCAACCGCATGGAGGAAACGATGACCAGCAAGCAGGAAAACCAGGGCGAAGGCAATCGCGCGGCCGATAAGGAATACCGCGAGAATACCCGTGACTTCGTCAAGTCAGGCCAGGTTCAGAACGCCGCTGACAAAGCGCGTGACGCCGTCGAAGGCGACGAAAAACAAAAGCTCGAAAAAGCGGAAGAGGCAGGGAAGAAGCCAGCCAGAAGCTGAGCCATTGCGCGCCGGACCCGCGACGCGGAGTCCGGCACGCGGCACATTGTGCCGATCCCCCTTTTTCGACTCAAGTACAGGAATCTTCATCATGGACATCTATACCCGACTGAAGGACGACCATGTCCGGCAGCGTAACCTTTCCGCCGGGCTGGCCGAGACATCAGGCGACACGGAAAAGCGCCGGGAGCTCTTTGACGCGCTGAAGAAAGAGGTCGAAGCGCATGCCGCGGCGGAAGAGCAGAGCTTCTACGCGGAACTCATGTCGCATGACCAGGGTCAGGCAAAGGCCCGACACAGCGTCAGCGAACACAAGGAAGCGGCCGACCTCATCGAGGAGCTCGAGGAACTGGATATGTCGAGCGGCGGCTGGCTGAACAAGTTCAAGAAGCTCAAGGAAGAGCTCGAGCATCACGTCGATGAGGAGGAAGAGGAAGTCTTCCCCCGCGCCCAGTCGATCATCAGCGCACAGCGGGCAAGGGAACTTGGCGCGGAATTCGAGCGTTTCAAGAACGAGAAGCTCTAGCCCGGAACACGATATGTTGGATCCGCCCCGCGCGGTCCAACATATCGTGTGTCAGCGATGAGGTCCTGTTAAAGGCCGTGCATCGTCAGGCCAGAGCGCCGGTCAGGCGGCCGAAATCCTCGAACAGTTTCAGGTTCTTCGGTACGTTGTACGGCGCCTCGAGCAGGGTCTCCGCGTCCCATTCACTGCGGGCTATATTGAAAAAATCGCCGCCATAGACATGAATGGCGCCGGTCAGGCGGGGAATCGGGTTGGTCACTGAGTGAATGATGTCCTTGCCGAGCGGCGACACATCCTTTTCGGAGAGCGCCTTCGCCCCCGCCGCCTCGATCCTGCCGCCTTCCTCGTCCGCGACACGGCGCCAGAAGACATTGTCCTCGCGCCCGGTATAGATGCCGATCGTCGCCCACATTTCATGATTATGGGGAAAAATCGTCATATAGGGCGCCCAGACGACATTGATGATCGTCAGGGTTTCAGAAGCATATATCTTCCTGATTTCGCTCTTCTTCGGTTCGCCCAACCCCTTCAGCACCGCGGCGGGATCGGACATCGCGCGCGCCATCACCTCGCGCGCCGCCTTCTGGCTGTCGCTGCCCGCAATCGCCGCCTTGCAATCCTCTATAAACCGGTCCGTATCAAACATAATGTGACTCCTCGTATACCGACGACCAATGCGCTCCCATCACATTAATAATACCCTATATCTTCCGTCGGGGATTTGCACTGGCGCATGCCCCCCGCGGCCGATATCAAGCCGGTAACAGGACATAACCGAAGGGCGCCGAGGAGATGCCGCGTATGATCCGTCATCCCGCTGCCCGCACGCTGGTACTGACCTGCGCCGCCATGCTGGCCTTCGCCGCCAATTCCGTACTCTGCCGCCTCGCGCTCGGGCCGGGCCTGATCGACGCCGCCGGGTTCACCAGTGTCCGGGTCATCGCGGGGACCCTGACGCTGGCCCTGATCCTGTTGCTGCGGCCGGGACGCCATGAACGCGTCGCCGCCAACTGGCGCACCGCCGCGATGCTGTTCAGCTACATGGTCTTCTTTTCATTTGCCTACCGGTCGCTGAGTACGGGCACAGGCGCACTGGTCCTTTTCGGTGCGGTCCAGCTGACCATGTTTGTCGCCGCCATCCGCGGCGGCGGGCATTTCACCGCACTGTCCTGGGCGGGACTCCTCGTGGCCATCGGCGGTTTGATCTACCTGGTCTCGCCCGGCATCACCGCGCCCGACCCGATGGGCGCAACCCTGATGGCTATTGCCGGTATTTCCTGGGGGCTCTATTCGCTTTTCGGCCGGGGGGCGACGGATCCGCTGCAGGCAACGGCAAAAAATTTCGCCCTCGCCCTGCCCCTTGTCCTGATCGTCAACCTGTTCTTCATTGACGCCCTCCATGTCACCGCCGAAGGCGCGGTCCTCGCCGCCGCCTCGGGCGCGCTTGCCTCCGGCTGCGGCTATGCCATCTGGTACGCGGCACTGCCGCGGCTAACGGCGGTCCACGCCGCGACGATCCAGCTTACGGTTCCGGCCATCGCTGCGTTCCTCGGCGTCGTTTTCCTGTCCGAAGACATCACCCTGCGGCTGCTGATCGCCTCCGCCGCGACGCTGGGCGGCGTCATGATTGTCCTGCTGCAACGGGCTGCCGGACCGGCGCGGTCCTGACAGGCTGCGGATTGACGCTATCGCCTGCCGTGTTTGGCGAGGTGTTCGGCGGCCTTGAAATACGGCAGATTGTCCCGCGGCGAACAGCCGATCACCGCCAGCCGTTCCGCGACCCGGATTGCCTTCTGGTACTTGCGCTCGTTCTCGTCCGGCGTATGGGTCTGGAAGACGGTGCCGCATAACGAAATACCGTAATGCGCCTGCAGGGTCCGCACTTCGCGCCCCGCCAGCATGCCGTCAGCCAGCACGCCCAGCCTGAATTCGCCCTGCTTCACGATCTGGATGCCGTTTTCCACCAGATAGCCGCGGATTTTCGCCTCGGCTTCCAGCGCGGTGTTCCAGTATTCGGACTCCGTCTGGGTCGGTTCGGCCGATACCTGCTGGAAGGCCATGCAGAATGCCAGAAAAACCTGCTCCTTGCCGTTCGCCGTGTTCCAGGCGGAGCGGCCGAGGCTGCTCCAGATCGACAGGTCCATTTCCTCGAACACCTTGGGTACGCGCTCGAAGAACAGCCGGTGCAGGCTGCTTTCGTTCAACGTGCTGTCGAGCTTCTGCTCCTTGTAGATATCGGTCGCCGCATAGACGCCGCATACCGGGCAGGTATCGTCCTTGTAGGCATTCTTCTTGTAGATATGCGAACAGCGCACCCGGTTCGGCAGTTCGTTCTTGCAGAGCAGATAGACATCGCCGCCATTCTCGCCGTCCTGCTGCAGCCCGATCCAGTTGAACCGGTTCATGAACTGCAGGTAGGACCGCCGGTGGCTCCACAGGCTCCATTCCAGCTTCTCCACCGGGCCGAAGGTGCTCCAGTTGGAGCTGACATCGATGACGACGCATTTGTCCTTGCCGGGCGCCGAACGCAGCCCGCGCCCGACCGACTGGCCCCACAGCACTTTCGACAGGGTCGGCCGCAGATGGACGATGATGTTGCAATGCGGGTTGTCCCAGCCCTCGGCCAGCACGCCCACGGACACCATCGCCTCGACCTCGCCATGTTCGTGGCTGGCCAGCAGCTTCATCCGCTCGTTGATCGGCGTCTGCGCCGTGACGATGGCGGCCTTGACCCCCATGGCCTCGATGGCTTCCAGGGTCGCTTCCGCGACGCTGACATCGGCGCAGAACCAAGCCGAAACCGGCTTTTCCAGTTTCGCGCGTTCCTCGCTGTAGCTCCATATCGCATAGTCGATCATCGATGATTTGATGATCGCCGGCGCCAACTTCGCCACGGGAAAGTCGCCCGAGCTGATGTCGATATTGCCGAGGTTCAGGTCATGCACGAAATGCGGCCGGTAAACCGGCTGTACCAGCACGCCTTCCGCGATCAGGTCTTCGATATTGGCGCAGTCGATGATCGCCTCGAAGGCGAGGTTGAGCTGGTCGCGCTGGTCGCCGGTGCGGCGCTCGGGCGAGGCCGTCAATCCGATAAACTGCGCCGTTTCCTTACCGTTTTCCTCAAAGTCATCGATAATCCGTTTATAGCCCCGGCCGTTCGGCGATACCCGGTGCGCTTCGTCGACGACGATAAGATCGGCCTTGGGAATGGCGTCAGCCAGCACGTCCTTGGCCCGCATATTGGTCGACAGCAGGATGTCGTAACCGTCAAAAGCCGGGCCTGTATCGGAAACCTGGAGCTTGCGAACACTGTGTTTCTGACCGAGCGCCCTTTCAAGCTGCTCCAGCAGCACCAGGCGATGACACAGCACGATGATCTTCTTGTCCTTGTAGAACCGCTCGACGAGTTCGCTTGCGAGAACCGTTTTGCCCGCGCCAGTCGGTGCCTTCAGGATGAACCGGCGGTGCTGTTTGATAATTTCGGGAAAGTCATCGACGATTTTTTGTTGCCAGGTTCTAAGCTGCATCAGGTGCCTTTACCAATGATCGGATCGTCACGAACGCCACGGGGCGGAAACAGGCCTGCCTTATGGACGACGCCTAATTCGGAAATGAAAGCAGATCGCTTTTCGGAAAGTGGTCTTTTGTTATACAGTACAAAGGACTATCGTCCAGCCCTGATTTGCAGTTCCCGTCATGATCCGCTGACTGCCTCGATCAGCGGGTCAACGCTCGCCAGACTATCCAGTCCGGCACACAACGCTATGACGCCCGTCACCATGTCGTCATCCAGACTTCCCGCTGCAAGGGTGCGGAATTTTGCCGTCAGGTCAGCCTCGGAAACCGGGTTCTGCGGACTGCCGCGGCGATCGCGTTCCTCATGCGAAAACCGGTGTCCATCCACCGTTTCCACACTTAACCGCGCCATGTGACGGTATTCGCGGCCGAGCCTGTCGATTTCCGGATCCACCGATGCCTCGATCCGGGAAATGAAATCAAACACTGCCGGATCGGCGATTCGCGCCTCGTCGAACTGGTCGACAAAGGCGGCACCATCCAGCGCGATCATCGCAAGTCCGTAATACAGGTTCATCTGCGCCGCAGTGACGCTCTGCGCTTCATAGGGCCAGGCACAATGGACATAGGTGGCCTTACTGGTGCCGACGCGGATTTTCGCGATGTCATCGGCCACCAGCCCGTTTTCCCGCATGATGATCGCCAGCGAATCGAGCGCCGCATGGATACTGGTCACCGTCGCATAGGGCTTGAACCCGGTCTCGTCCGCTTCCCAGTGCGTGCCGAGCCCTTCGGTAATCCGGCTCATATCCACGTCGCCGGCGAAGGATGACAGGAAGCCGCCATATTCCGCCTCGACCAGGTTGGAGATACCGGTAAATCCCTTCGCTGCCAGCAGCGCCGCCCGCACGCCCGCGGCCGCGGCATTGCCGGAATGCAGCCGCTTGACCATGGCCCCTTCCTGCGCCGCCATCAGCCCCGCGCCCAGCGACCCGGCGATGCCGATAGCGTTTCGCATGCCGGCCGCATCGAGCCCGCACATATGCCCGGCAGTGACCGCGGCGGCGATGGCGCCCCCCGTGCCCTGCGGGTGGAAGCCCCGCAGCAGCAGGTCGGTCCCGGCCGCCATGCCGACGCGCGTCGCGACCTCATACCCGGCGACCATCGCGGTGATCACATCGCGCCCCGACGCCCCGCCCCTTGCCTCGGCAAATCCCAGCGCCACCGGCACGCAGATCGAATTCGGGTGGATGATCGAATCGCGGTGGATATCGTCCAGTTCAAAGGCATGCCCCGCCGTGGCATTGACCAGCGCCGCCGCCGCCAAAGGCACCCGGTCGCCGCTGCCGATCAGCCGCGCCTCCGGCGTACCGCCTTCCGCCCGCATCAGCTCCGCGACCATCCGCGTCCAGGGCAGGGTCGCGCCGACAAGACAGCAGCCCAGCGCATCCAGCGTCGACAGGCGCATATGGGCGACGAGCCTGCCGGGCAGGTCGTCAAATTTCAGGTTCGCCGCGAATGCCGAGAGGGTTTCGGTAATCGCCGGCGTTGCGGCAGCGCTGTCCTGCATTTGATCTAGTCCTTCACCACCCGCAACACCGCCTTCAGCTCCTTGGCGACGTTATTGTACTGTTTCAGCGCCAGGATCAGCTCCGTGCGCGAGATACTGCCCAGTTCGAACTTGCTCTTCCAGGGTTCTTCCAGCGTCACCTCGGATTCGACCATGTCGAAATCCACCCCGGCAATCATGGCCAGCGGGGTATTGGCATTCCCGGCGGCGATCCATTCCTCGCAGTTCTTGCGGGAAAACATCGACAGCCCTTCCAGGGTCACCGCGCGGACATGGGTTGCGTCATGCAGGAAGTCGTCATGGCGCGGATGGGGCACGACGATGGTGATTCGGGCATCCGGCCGACAGACCCGGTACATTTCCCGTAATACGGAAAAATATACGTCCGTTGTCGCGCCCAGATGCTCCAGAACGTGGCGCATGACGATTTCATCGACCGAAGAATCCTCCCAGGGCCAGGGCGTCTGTTCGAGATTGTGCAAGACATCCGGCGCGCAGAGCTTGCTGCTGTCGACATTCACGTAACCCGTACTCTTGTTGAAGCCGCAGCCTAAATTCAGTCGCATTTGTCCCGCCCCGTTTCCGAATGAATCCGCATTATCCACCGGTCCGCGACCATCGCAGTTTCACGGTTTGGCGGCAAATTCAATTTCCGGGAGTAGTTGACCTGCTGCGGCAATCGGTTACATTTCCGCACAGGTTCTCTTTTTGTTCCTGTTGACTTAACCTGCATTTAGTAAGCAAATTCATGACAAATACAATATATAGTGTTTTATCCACAAACAATTCTATACACACCTGTGGACAGGAGGGGTACTTGGTCGAAGTAACGGACGGGCTGACGCGGGATTCCACCTATGTGGATAACTTTGCGGTGGAGGATGATTATTATCCCGCCGGCGACAGCGACAATGGTGACGTGACCTCGGAAACTGCCGAGCCGGAAGCCGATTCCGATATGTCGGCCGAATTGCATGGCGATACCGCGCAGAATGAACGCGGCATTTCCGTGCGGATGGACCGTTCGCGCGATGACAACCTGACCCAGTTCGGCAAGGAGACGCTGAAGGACCGGTATCTGCTGCCGGATGAAAGCTACCAGGACCTGTTTGCCCGCGTCGCCATGCATTTCGCGGATGACAGCGCCCATGCCCAGCGGCTCTACGACTATATCTCCAACCTGTGGTTCATGCCCTCGACCCCGGTGCTGTCCAATGGCGGCACCAAGCGCGGATTGCCGATTTCCTGCTTCCTGAACGAGGCCAGCGACAGCCTGGGTGGTATCCTGGGCCTGTGGAGCGAAAACGTCTGGCTCGCGGCGCGTGGCGGCGGGATCGGCAGCTACTGGGGCAATCTGCGTTCGATCGGCGAAAAGGTCGGGATGAACGGCAAGACCTCCGGCGTCGTCCCCTTTATCCGGGTGATGGATTCACTGACCCTCGCGATCAGCCAGGGCTCGCTGCG
>CAXBEC010000078.1:0-8815 GCA_963974145.1 uncultured Alphaproteobacteria bacterium
GCATCGACACAATGGTCAGCAGCGGCATGTTGCAGGCCGCCGGCAGCGCCAGCGCATTGATCGTATTGCCGACGCCGCTACTCTGCATCAGCAGCACGCCGCGCTGACCACCGAGCCAGGCGCCCGCCAGCAGACCGACGCCTTCTTCCTCCGTCGTCAGCGTCGTGACCGACATATCATTATGCCCGTTGCAGAGTTTGATCAGGCGGTCATGTCCCGCATCGGGGACATGGCAAACCTGCGTCACGCCCTTTTCACGCAATACATCGAATATCGCGTTGGGCCAGTCGATTTGCTGCACTGGTAATTTTTCCCTCAAAATTGGTTGCTTCAGACAGGACGATGCCAAATTCGACCATCGACAACAAGGGGCCGCATAAAACAGGGTTCGTCCAGAAACCTGGAGGCGATCCCGAGGATTCAAATAAACGCGATGGTGCGCCAATGTGGCCTGGTTGCCAAAAAATCCAGTAATTATGGGATGAAATAACTACCAGTGTAGTCATGTTCCGCGCAAGGGATCCGGTTCCGGACATGGATTCGCCACGCCAGAGTCTCCGAGACTTCACCCGTTTTAGAGAGCAATGCCAAAGCCTTGGCGAATTGTTAACGGATAATCGGCGTAGCGGGATGTGCAAACGTTAATAAATTTAGATAGAATTTTATCAGTATTTGGCGCATAAAGGTTAACGATTATCTTTTTGTTTCAATAGTTTACGGTTGATTTTTTTGCGCGGTCGACATATATTGGTTATGCGTAACCGTTAACATATGGGAGCGGTCCGGAGAATGCCGGGTCGTATGCTGACGAAGATGGCAGAACAAATCGGATTATCCAGCGCGGTTCGCTCGAACCTTTTCAGTCTGCAACAGACGGCGCAGCAGGGCGCACAGACGGACAACCGCCTGTCTTCCGGCCTGCGGGTCCGCGATCCCCTTGACGGGGCCAGTGAATTTTTCGCCGCGCAATCGCTCAGCAACCGGGCGCAGGACCTGTCCAGCACCAAGGACGGTGTCGATCAGGCGATCAGCACGGTACAGGCGGCGACCAACGGGCTGGACGCGATCGGCGAATTGACCCGGCAGGCGGAAGGGCTGGCGCGCTCGGCGCGGAATACCAGCGATCCCGATCAGCGTGCGGCGCTGGCCGGCCAGTTCAACGAATTGCGCAATCAGATCGATGGTATTGCACAGGATGCCGGCTTCAACGGGACCAACCTTGTACAGGCATCGCCTGACGACCTGGACGTGGCGCTGAACGAAGATGGATCCAGCAGCCTGACAATCCAGGGCACGGATTCTTCCAGTGGCGGTCTCGGCATCAATGCGACAACATTCGCCACGGATGCGGATATCGATGCGGCGCTCGCCGAAACACAGGCGGCGCAGGCCAGCGTCCGGACCAATACGGCGTCCCTGGGGGCCAGTACATCGGCGTTGCAGACGCGGCTCGATTTCACCGAGGACCTGACCAATACGCTGGAATCCGGCGTGGCGAAGCTGACCGAAGCCGACCTGACGGAAGAAGCGGCGAACCGGCTGGCGGTCGATACACGCCAGCAGATCGGAATCAACTCCCTCAGCCTTGCCTCGCAGAGCCAGACCGCCATCCTCGGCCTGTTCGGCTAGGCAAGGTGAGATATCGCCGGAACTGTTGATGGCGATTCCCTGCTATCCGGATTTGCTCTAAACACAGGTTCCACATAAGGGGGACCTGACGATGCCAGCCAGACAACTCGATGCAACGGATATCGCCTTTCCGGTTATTTCCCTGGGGGGAGAAGCCGGCGGCGATGTCTTTTCCCTGTCGAGCCATTCCCGCGCCCGTCAGGCGCTGGAATTCGGGCTGAATGTTGCGGATCCCGGATTCAACGTTTTCGTGGTCGGCGAGGATCGCAGCGGCCGCATGACCGCAACCGTGAAATACCTTGAATCCTTTGTCGAGGGGACCAGCCCGGCGGAAGACTGGATCTACCTGAACAACTTCCGGCGATCCTACCGGCCAATCCCGCTGTCCCTGCCAGCCGGAGTTGGGCGGCAGTTCCGGGAACGGATTGGCCTGCTGGTGCGGCAGTTGCGCGAAGGCCTGGCAACAGCGTTCGGCGGCGATGCCTTCCAGGCGGAAGTCCGGGCCGAAGGCGGCAAGCTGCAGCAGTCCATCGGGGCGGAAATGGAAGCCTTGCGGGCGCAGGCGCGCGCGCATGGCATAGACATCGTGCAAACGGCCGAGGGGCCGTCGATTGTGTCCGTCGATGCCGATGGCAAGCCCACACCGCCGGATACGCTGACCGCGGAGGAGCGGGAGCGCCGCCAGGAAGCGGCTGCGGAAATCAGCGAACAGATGGTGATGATCAATCGCCGCGCGGTCCAGCAGCAGGCCGAACTTGGCGTGCGCATGCGCGAAATTTACCGGCAGACCGCGGATAATGCGATTTCCCCATTATTTGACGCGGTTCAGGAAGAATTGGGCGGTTATAAGGGCGCAACGCGCTGGCTGGTTGAAATGCGTGAAGATGTCCTTGAAAACTTGGTGCTGTTCGGGGTCGACGGTGACGAGGAAAACCGGCGGGAAAACCCGGAAAGCCGATATGCGATAAATCTTCTTGTCGATCACAGCGACGACAAGAATTCCGGGGTGCTGCTGGAAGCCAACCCGACCTATGAAAACCTGTTCGGCCGGATCGAATACCGTCCGACCGAGGGGGGCCTCAACACCGATTTTTCGATGATCCGGGCCGGATCGCTGCACCGTGCCAATGGCGGCATTCTGGTCCTGCGCGCCGAGGCGCTGGCGCGAAACGGGGTCAGTTGGGAATTTCTCAAGGCGGCGCTGCGCGACAGGGAAATCCGGATCGAGGAATTGCAGCGTACCGGCAGCACGCCGCTTGCGGGCGCGCCGCAGCCCAAGCCGATTCCGCTGGACCTGAAGGTCGTGATCGTCGGCGCGCCGCACTGGTACTATACGTTCTTTTCCGTCGATCCGGATTTCCAGACCTATTTCAAGATAAAGGCCGAAATTGATGCGGACATGGAGTCGACTGCGGAGAACATCGCCAGCTACGCGGCCCTGATCCGGAATATCGCGCGGGAACACCGGGGGTTCGAATGTGACGATGCGGCGGTACAGCGGCTGCTGGGGATTGCATCGCGCTGGGCCGCGCACCGGGAAAAGCTGACGGCGCGGTTTGAGATGATCGACGATGTGGTGATCGAAGCGGTCGAACTGGCGCACAAGGCGGGCCAGGACCGGTTGATGCTCGAAATGGTCATCCTGGCCGTTGAGAACCGGCGCCGCCGCAATGCACGGGTGGAGGACCGGATGCAGGAATCCATCCTGCACGGACAAGTAATGATCGACACCGGTGGCCGGACAGTGGGCCAGGTCAATGCGCTGACTGTGCGGCAGATGGGCGACCATGCCTTTGGCGGCCCGTCGCGGATAACGGCGCGGGCCTCCGTCGGGCGTATGGGGGTCATCAATATCGAACGCAGCGTCGCCATGGGCGGTCCGATCCAGCAGAAGGGCGTTATGGTGCTGCAGGGATTCCTGTCCGGCCGTTTCGCCCGGCGCTTCCCGCTTTCCTTCAACTGTTCGATTACCTTCGAACAGAATTACGGCGGGGTTGAGGGAGACAGCGCGTCGCTGGCGGAACTGCTGGCTATTCTGTCGGATCTGTCAGGGTTGCCCCTGCGGCAGGACCTTGCCATCACCGGGTCGATCAACCAGCGTGGCGAGGCGCAGGCTATCGGCGGGGCGCATCACAAGATCGAAGGTTTTTTCCGGACCTGTCGGGAAAACGGCCCACTGACCGGCACGCAGGGGGTTATCGTGCCGGCATCCAATGAACAGAACCTGATCCTGCGGGACGATGTCGCCGCGGCGGTTGCTGCCGGCGAATTCCATATCTGGAGTGTGCGCACGATCGACGAGGCCGCCGCATTGTTCATGGATACGCCGGCGGGGGAACCGGATAGCGATGGCCATTACCCGCCGGACAGCATCTTCGGCAAGGTTGTCGCCCAGCTCGAAGCTTTCGACCGCGCGCTGTTCGAACGGGAAAGCCGGGTCCGGTCTAGCTGAGCGCCAGCGGGTAGGACAGATACCCGCGAAAGCGCGCCCGTCCGCCGCGCACGGGCGTGCCGTCGCGCTGCAGTTCCGGGAACCGCTGCATCAGGCGTCCGATCGCGATGCGCCCTTCCATCCGCGCCAGGGTCATGCCGGCGCAGGCATGCACGCCGGCGCCGAACGCGACATGCCGGTTTGGCGAGCGCGAAATATCCAGGTCCTCCGGTTTGGCGAACTGCGCCGGGTCGCGGTTTGCCGCGCCGATGCAAAGCGTGACGAAACTGCCCTCGGGCAGGGTGACACCACCGATTTCGACATCCGCCCCCGCCCGCCGGTTGCCGAGCTGGTTGGAGCTTTCAAAGCGCAGGAATTCCTCGACCGCCGGTTCGATCAGGTCCGGATGCGCGGCCAGTTTACGCCGCTGCTCCGGATGGTCCAGCAGGGCCGCAACGCCGTTGCCGATCAGGTTGGAGGTGGTTTCGTGCCCGGCATTCAACAGGAAGATACAGTTCTGGACCAGTTCGTTTCCGCTCAGGCGTTCGCCGTCGACACTGCCGGTGATCAGTGCGGTCAGGACGTCATTTTCGCGCGGATGCTGCCGTCGCTCACGGATAAGCGCTTCCAGATAGTCTGAAAAAGCCGTCACCGATTCATTGCCGGATTGCAGCGCTTCCTGTGTCGGCGCGGGTTCCAGCGCACCCAGGATCGCCAGCGACCAGCCCCGCAGCGGTGCCCGCTCGTCCCGGGGAACGCCCAGCATGTCGCCGATGATTTCAACCGGCAATGCCGCCGCGAAATCGCCGATCAGGTCCATCGACCCTCGTGCCGCTGCCTCATCCAGAAGGCCATCGACCAGCGCTATAAAACGCGGCTCCAGCGTATTCAGCGCCCGTGGGGTGAATGCGGGCGCCAGCAGCTTGCGCACCCGTGTATGCAGGGGCGGGTCGTTGAAGACGAGGCTCGTCGTGTGATGGATAAACAGCGGGCTGTCGCCGAATTTCGGAGCGAATTCCGCTTTCTTGTCGGACAGGAAACGCCGGTCGCGATACACCGCCATCACATCGTCATAGCGGGTCAGGAACCAGGACCCGTCCGGATTGCGGTGAACCGGGTCGTGCGCGCGCAGCCGTGCATAAGTCGGGTAGGGATTGGCCAGAAATTCCGCGTCGATCCGGCGCAGGTCAAACGCCCTGGCAATGGCGGCTTCGTCACGGTGTGCCGATTCGGTTTCCATAGCGCCAGCCTATCTGTACCGGACGGTGCAGGGCAACGATATGGCGCCGCAGGAAAAACCGGTTGCCGTTTCAGACGAAAATGCCCATTTATGGGATATCTGCGCTTCCTGTATTATCGTGACGATGCCGGGCAGGACCGGGAATTCGGGGACCGATTTTGGACGTATTTTCGATCATTACACTGGCCATGGGGGCCGCCTGGGCCAGTGGGATCAACCTGTATGCGACGGTTCTGGTGCTGGGTCTGCTGGGGTCGACCGGTCTGGTAGACCTGCCGGCCGGGCTGGATCCGCTGACCAGCCCCATTGTGCTGGTCATTGCCGGCGTGGTCTATCTCATCGAATTCTTTGCCGACAAGATTCCGGGCGTCGATTCCCTGTGGGATACCGTGCATACCTTTATCCGTATTCCGGCCGGCGCCCTGATGGCGGCCGGCGCCACGGCCGGGCTGGGCGAGGATTACATGGTGGCGCTGGCCCTGCTGGGCGGTGCTGCGGTCGCTGCGGGCAGCCATGCCACGAAGGCCGGCAGCCGCGCCGTTATCAATACCTCGCCAGAACCGTTCACGAACTGGGGCGCGTCGATATTCGAGGATATCCTGGTCATTGGCGGATTATCGCTGGCGGTGTTCAAGCCGGCGGTGTTCCTCGGCTTCTTCCTTGTCTTCCTGCTGATCGCCATGTGGCTGCTGCCGAAAATCTGGCGCGGCCTCTGGCATATTTACCGCCGATTTTCGGGGACGGGTAGCGACACCGGCGACGACCTGCAGCCGGCGGTGAGAGGGTTCAGCCTGTCGCCGCTCAGGCGCGATCGGGACTGAGCGTCCGGTTTGGCAAAATCCCCGGCAAAAAAGCCTGCGCCGAAAAAGCAGAAAAAATCGAAAGCGCAGAAAGCGCCGCCGGTTCGCAAACGGTCTTTGCTGCGCCGGCTGTCCAGCCTGCTGGCGACGGCATTCATATCGCTGGGTGTTATCTGGGCGGCGCTGTTTCTGCTGCTGGCGCCGGAAATGCCTAATACCGCGGAATTGTGGCAGGTCAAGAAAAGCCCCGGGATCACGGTTCTGGCGGCCGATGGCGGTGTTCTGGAACAGCGTGGCGCGTTTAACGGGGTGCTGATCGATGTCTCGCAGATGCCCCCCGACCTGCCGCACGCGGTAATCGCGACAGAAGACCGGCGGTTTTACCAGCATTTTGGCCTGGACATCATCGGCCTGGCCCGCGCAATGGTGGCGAATGTCCAGGCCGGCCGGGTCGTCCAGGGCGGCAGCACGATCTCCCAGCAGCTGGCCAAGAACCTGTTCCTGACACCGGACCGGACCCTGCTGCGCAAACTGCGCGAGCTGATGCTGTCATTATGGCTCGAGGCACGGCTGAGCAAGGACGACATCCTGACCCTGTATCTGAACCGGGTCTATCTCGGCGCGGGCGCCTATGGTGTGGAAGCGGCGTCGCAGCGTTATTTCGGAAAATCCGCGCGCAAGGTGAATCTTCAGGAAGCGGCGATGCTGGCCGGGCTGCTGAAGGCGCCGTCACGCTATTCGCCGACCAACGACCTGAAGCTGTCGCGTGATCGCGCGGGTCAGGTGCTGCTGAACATGGTTGCCGCCGGTTATATCGATGAACGGCAGGCGGATGCGGCGCGTAAATCGCCGGCCCGGCTGGTCCAGCAGTCGCGCACCACAAGCTCACGCTATTTCGTCGACTGGGTGGAGGAGCGGCTGCCACGGCTAATCGGCAATCGCGATGAAGACGTCATCGTGCTGTCGACCTTCGACCCCAGATTGCAGCGTATGGCGGAAGCCTCGCTGAACCGGTTACTCACCAAGGAAGGCAAGCGGCGCCGCGTCGGGCAGGGCGCGGTGATCATGCTGGGGCATCGCGGCGCGGTGCGGGTCATGGTCGGCGGGCGATCCTATGCCGGCAGCCAGTTCAACCGCGCGGTCCAGGCCCAGCGCCAGCCCGGGTCGGCGTTCAAGCCGTTCGTCTTCCTGGCCGGGCTGGA
The DNA here is from genome assembly GCA_963974145.1 of uncultured Alphaproteobacteria bacterium. Taxonomy (GTDB): domain Bacteria; phylum Pseudomonadota; class Alphaproteobacteria; order UBA8366; genus MarineAlpha4-Bin1. Next base: position 7,303 of record CAXBEC010000078.1, read on the forward strand.
AGGCGGGTTGCAGCCGGATACGGTGATGCGCGACTCGCCGGTCACGGTGGATGGCTGGAGCCCGGGCAATTTCTCCAACAAATATCTGGGGGACATTACGCTGCATGAGGCGCTGTCCAAATCGGTCAACACCGTGGCGGTAAAGGTGGCCAGCAGGCTGGGGCGGGACAAGGTTGTCGACACCGCGCGGCGGCTTGGTATCACGTCGCCGATATCGCCGCATCCGTCGTATTCGCTCGGCGTGTCGGAGGTCAGCCTGCTGGAACTGACATCGGCATACGCGCCGTTCGCCAATGGCGGCCAGGCGGTTGTGCCGCATGGCATCGTGGAGGTTCGGACCCGTGACGGCGGGGTCATTTACCGCCGCGACGATTCGGATGTTGGCCCGGTTATCGCGCCGGGATATCTGAACCGCATGAACGGAATGCTGCGGGAAGTCGTGACACGGGGGACCGGCCGCGCCGCCGCGTTGAAAGATCGCCCTGTCGCGGGCAAGACCGGCACCAGCCAGAATTACCGTGATGCCTGGTTCGTCGGCTATTCGGCGGATTTTGTCACCGGTGTCTGGTTGGGTAACGACAATGATTCGCCGACGAAACAGGTGACCGGCGGCCAGCTGCCTGCCGTGTTGTGGCAGGATATCATGGCGCAGGCCTCGAAGGGGCTGCCTGTGCGGTCGATACCGGATGCCGCGGTGGTAGCCGCCCGCACGCCGCGCCCGGCCGCACCCCGGACAAAGCCCACGGGCGAAGGGTTGAACATCAAGCGCTTCGTCGAGGGAATCGCCGGTATCCTTGCGGACCTGCCGTATAAGCCGCTACCGCAGGAAGACCTTTCCAGTCCTGATTCCGATTAGACCATGTCAATGTTTGCTGCAATTGCCACTGGTGACCCGGCGGCGATGACCTGATTTAACGGCTGCCGCGCATGTATCGCCAGAGATACATGATGAGCCAGATCGGGATGACGACGACCGCCCCGATCAGGACATAGGTAAAGGCCCAGCCGAACAGCTCCACACCCATATCGAACAGTTTGATCGCGCCATCGCGCATGGAGACGAGAATGTTCTGCGGGTCGATATTGAGCCCGGCTAGAATAAGTCCGACGACAAGGGACAGTACCAGCAGCTTGACGACGGTACCGCCGGTAATTCGTGGCATTGCCATAATTCGGTCCACTTACTGGGAGGATTTCAGGGCGTCGATCTTCTTGTCCGTATTGTACTGGCTGAGCGAATAGACCGCCCAGATTGCCGCCGGAATCCAGCCAATCAGTGTCAACTGTAGAATCAGACAGATTATTCCGGCCAGGGGCCGCCCGATGGTGAAAAACAGCAGCCAAGGCAGCAGCAGTGCAATGAGAATGCGCATCAAGTTTCCCCTGTTCCAGCGTCGTAATTGTGGCAATCTGCCATAATGTGACACCGATGTGAAACACCGATGCGAGGGGGCCGCAATGGATACGGATATGGAGTCGCTGGGCAAGCTGATCGACAGGGGAATCGAGTTCG
>CAXBEC010000079.1:0-8803 GCA_963974145.1 uncultured Alphaproteobacteria bacterium
CCTTGCCAAGCGCAATAAAGGTCTGCTGTATAAACATCGACCCGAGGGCCAACAGGAGCCACTTCATTCCAGACCGGCCTCCACCTTCCACACTATGCTCATTGCTTCTAATCCCCGCCGTATCCCCAGAATTTCTGTCAGGCGGTTTTTGACTTGATCGAGACTTCACCCATCCGATCCGGATGTCCTCGGTCATACTGGACCGGCATATAGGGCCGCGGATCACCGAGCACATGCGCTGCATGCCAGGCCCAGCGCGGGTTGTAGAGAAAGCCGCGCGCCAGCGCGACCATGTCCGCGTGACCATCCTGCAGGACTTCCTCCGCCTGTCGCGGCTCTGTGATCAGGCCGACGGCCATCGTCTTCATGCCCGTTGCCTTGCGGATCGCGGACGCGAAGGGCACCTGGTAGCCCGGCTTGACCGGGATCTTCTGCAATGGCGACATCGCGCCGCTGGACGCAACGACATAGTCGCAGCCGCGATCCTTGAGCATCGTCGCAAAAGCGACCGTATCCTCGATCGTCATGCCGCCATCGATCCAGTCGACGGCGGAAACCCGGACGCCCAGCGGCTTGTCCTTCGGCCAGACCGCCCACACAGCGTCGAAAACCTCCAGCGGGAACCGGGCCCGGTTGGCGATGGCATCGCCGCCATACTGGTCGTTGCGTTTGTTGCCGAGCGGCGACAGGAAAGTGGCCAGCAGGTAACCATGCGCCGCATGCAGTTCGATCATGTCGAACCCGATCCGGTCGGACCGGACCGCGCCATCGACGAAGGCCTGCTTGACCTGTGCCAGCCCTTCTTCGTCCAGCGCCTTCGGGACCGGCCAGTGGTCGTCGAAGGGAATGGCGGAAGCGGCCACGGTCTGCCAGGCACGGTCGCCTTCGGCGCGCGGCCCACGACCGTGAAACGGCGCATGCGACGACGCCTTGCGTCCCGCATGGGCCAGCTGGATACCGAGCGGCGCCGTGCCGTGGATGCGGCTGAAATCGATGACATGCCTCAGCGCCGCTTCGGTTTCGTCGTTATAGAGACCGAGGCATTCCTGCGTGATCCGCCCTTCCGGCGTCACGGCAGCCGCCTCGGAAATAAACAGGCCGACACCGGCATAGGCATATTGCGAAATGTGCTGGAGATGCCAGTCTGTGGCGCAGCCTTCCCTTGCGCTGTACTGACACATGGGCGATACGACAATCCTGTTCGGCAAGGTGAGACCGCGCATCTCCAGAGGGCTGAACAACAGGCTCGACATAAAGGATTTTCCTTTCCAGAAATATTGTTATCGGGTCTTGGCGCTACGGCTGGAGTCAGTCTTCGTCCTCGGGCTGCAGGCTTGAGACCAGGACGCTGCAGGGCGCGACGGCCAATAGATTCTTTGATGTCGATTTACGCCACCAGCGCTCTATCGTCTGGCGACGGCGATGGCCGACGACGATGAGGTCGGCGCCGATTTCCCGTGCCGTGGCGGCGATTTCATCGACCGGGTCGCGAAAACCCAGCCGCCCTTCCGCGTTGATGCCGCGCTTGCGCAGCCGTTCGACGCCATCCTGCAGGAAGGCGTGAATTTCCCGTTGTTCCTCGGTAACGAGATCCGCCGGATTGACGCCACCGGCAATCGGCATACCCGACGAAGACGTAATAATCGCGAGCAGATGAACATCTGCGCCGCAGAATTGCGCCAGTTCAGCCCCCTGGCGCAGCGCCGCGCGATATTCCGGACTGCCGTCATATGCCAGAAGTATCTTCTTAAACATTCTTCACCCGCCCCGCCCGCTGCAAAATCCATGTCGGAATTAACGCACAAACGAATACGAAAGACACAAACAGGAATCCATCCTGGAATCCCTGCGTCAGTGCTTGTGCCGCGACGACCTCGCCAAGATAGTGCAGGGCGCCCGACTGATGCAAAGCGGCGGGTACGCCGCTTTCGTCCAGCAGGGATTCCACCGATGACAGGAAGCCGCGAACAGCCGGATTATCTGCGGTCTGCGTCGCGGTCAGGGCGTCGCTGTGAAATTCCGTCCGCCGCGACATGAACAGCACCAGCGAATTGATTCCGATGGAGCCACCGAGCTGGCGCATGAAGTTCAAAGTCCCCGATCCGCGCTGCAACTGATCCGGCGTCAGGGTCCGCATCGCACTGGATACCAGCGGCGGCATGATCAGTGCCATACCAAGCCGGCCGATACAGGTGAAACCGGCAATCAGCCAAAACCCCGTATTGGTATCCGCCCTGGACAACAGCCCCGTACCGGCGGCGAAACACAGCAACCCGACCATGATCGGAATATAGGCCGGCACCCGGTCGGCAACGCGGCCCGAAATGGGGAACATGATAATCAGCATGATACCTGCCGGCACGAGCACCGCACCGGCAGCCGTCGCCGAATAGCCCTGGATGGTCTGCACAAAAACGGGGATGGCATAGCTCGACGCCATGTTGCCGAACCCGAACACCACCCCGACCAGAACTGCCGACGCGAAACCCGCATTGCGGAACAGGCTCATATCCAGTAGCGGAGAGGTATTGTGAAGTTGCAGTATGACAAACATCCCGACCGCCGAAACACCGATGATGACCCGCAGCAGAATATCGTTCGACGTCCAGCCATAACGCTGCCCGTCCGCCATGGCGGATAGCAGGGCGATCAGTGCGATTGCCAGGGTGATGAAGCCGAACCAGTCGAATGGCGGCAGCTTGCGGAAGGTCAGGCGGCCCGGCATCAGGAAAAAGCCGAAGACAAAGGCCAGCGCGGTCAGCGGCAGCGGAATAAAGAATATGGCCCGCCATGAAAAACTGTCGATGGCGATGCCGCCGACCAGGGGGCCGAGCCCGGGCGCCAGCATGATTGACATCCCGTACATGCCCATCGCCAGCCCGCGCTGGTTGCCCGGAAACACCTGGAACAGGACGACCATGATCAGCGGCTGGCTGACCCCGGCGGAAAACCCCTGCAATATCCGCCCGACAATAATGAAATCGAAACTCGGGCTGGCCGCCGCGATCGCGGTTCCGATGAAAAACACCAGTATGATCAGCAGAAACGTAATGCGTTGCCCGAAGGCTTCCACCAGCCAGTTATTCAGCAACTGGCTCAGCGTCATCGTGGCGATGAACGCAGTTGCCATCCACTGGGCGCGGTCCTGGCCGATGCCGTAGGCGCCCATGACGCTGGGCACCGCCACATTGACGATCGTGACCGAGAGCACCATCGACATCACGCCGAGCATGCCCGCAAAGGTCACAAGATATCGGTATTTCGGACCGAATTGTTCGAACCTGTGTTCGATGGAATCGGGAACGATTTCCTTTTCGGCCACGCCTCAGCCCCCAGCCAGTTGCCGTGACTGTTGCAGCACACCGAATGCACCGCATGTCATGGAGTTTTCGGGACAGTGCAATTACTTGTCACGGATATCGATATTGATCTCGACCATCATGCCGGGCCGCAGCTTGCGGTCCTTCTGTTCAACGGCAATCCGCACCGGCAGGCGCTGGGTAATCTTGGTAAAATTGCCACTGGGATTGGGACTGGGCAACAGCGCAAATTCCGCCGTGGTAGAATTGCCGATTGCGATGACATGGCCGATGAATTCCGGATGGGCATCGCCATTGTCCTGCGAATCAACGCCGAAAAAGCCCAGCATGCGATCTATAATCCCCTCCCCCGGATAGGCGTCGACGGCAACCTCTACCCGCTGGCCGATGCGCAGTTTACGGACTTCGGTTTCCTTGACATTGGCTTCGACCCAGATTGTTTCAGGGTCATGCATCAGCAACAGCCGCTGGCCGGGCGTGACGTATTCCCCCATATCGACGAAGGTCTTGTCGATAACGCCCTTCACAGGCGCGCGGATATTCCGGTCGCCCAGATCCAGCTTCTGACGGGCCAGTTGGGCCCGCAATTCATTCTCCTTGAAAACCAGCTTGGCAATTTCGCTGTCGAGAACGTCGAGCTGGGTGCGTTCCGCATCCGCTTCCGCCATCTTGTTTCGGGCCGCCTGTACAGCGGCCAGGGCGGTGCGATGCTCGCCGGACAATTGCTGCTCACGAGCGACCGCTTCGTCATACTGCTTGCGGGCGATGATTTTTTTATCGAAGAGCGATTTGGCACGCCGGAATTCAGACTGCGCCAGTTGTAATTGGGGCTTCAGTGCCGCCAGTTCCGCCTCCGCCGTTCCCAGCAGCGCCCGCTCGGTGCGAAAACGCGAACTGGTCTGGATATCCACCAGGTTCTTTTCCGCAATCAGCCGCTGCCGGTCGGCTTCGATGCCCTGTATCTGCGCTTCAAGCTGGGTGACCAGCAGTTTGGATTCACGGGAATCGATTTCAACGATGGACTGTCCTCTTTCCGTTTCGTCGCCTTCCGTGACATGGACCCGGTCCACCCAACCGGCGACCCGGCTGCTGACCGTAATCAGGCTGCTGCCGATGCGGGCGTCATATTCATAAACATGGGTAAACCGGGAGCGGATTTCCTGGAAACCGAGATAGCCGCCGATACCGAGAACGAAGACAAGTACGAGATACCGAACCCATCCGCGCCGCCCTTTTGCAGGCTTGTGCTGCGCGGCATTTTTTTGTTCCGAGTCCTTTTCTTCCGGACTTTCCTTGTCGGTATCAGCCAATCTGTCGTCTCCTTAATAGAGCGGGCTATCCTGCGGCATTTGCCGAAAAATGACCCTGCAGCGACCACAAAGACCGCCAACCGCCCCACTCGCAAATACCGAAACGCGCCGTGCAACCAACGACGCAACATCGTGACCGGAAACCTCATTCAAACAATCGGCGGCTTCGGCCACGCCATCACAAAACATACACATTAGTACGAATCTATCAATATCACGGGCAGATCAACCGCTTGGCTCTAACCGCTGTCTTGATTCCAGGCCCGAAACCGGACCCAGGACGAACAAACGTGCCGGGACAGTACACGGTAAAACCGGTTAAGATTGCGCGAAGATGAGACGTTTATCACATGGCACAGCAGGAACATCATACTGTCCGCGATGATGCACTCCGCCTGACCCTCTCCCGGCAGGAAGGCGAATATATCGGGGAGCGACTCGTGGCAGCCCGAAAATCGCTGAGGATCTTCGTCATCGTCGCGACATGCGGCGGTATCCTGCTGAGCATAACCTGGCTGATTGCGGGCGGCGACCATTTAGTCAGACTGGCTAACAGCGATGCCGTACTGCGCTCGAACCTGCGCAATGCCAGCCTGTTTATCGGCGCCGTCGCCGGGATCGTGACCTTCATTGCCCTTCTGAACATTCCCATTGCCTGGATGAATGTGGCAAAATACAAAAAATATCGCGCCGAATACGGTCGGTTTCTCGAAAGATACAGCCGCCAGGGCGGGGCATCTCAGGATTAAAACAGGATCTGCGCGCCGAAATTCCGCTTCGGGTCCAATTCTTTTGGAATGCGGTTCAGCGGCGCCGCGAAGCCGGACCGGTCACAGGGCAGGAATTCGCCACTGCCCTGTTCCGCATTCAGTTCACCGCCATCAACGACGACGCGGCCACGGCTCAACACCGTCACAGGCCAGCCCTGCAGCACCATGCCTTCATAAGGCGTATAGCCGGTATTGTCGTGCAGCATATCCGCGCTGAGTGTCACCTCCCGCGCCGGATCCCAGATCGCCATATCCGCATCCGAACCGACGGCGATGGTACCCTTGCGTGGGTATAATCCATACAGTTTCGCCGCCGCCGTCGCGGTCAGGTCGACAAAGCGCTGCAGGTCGATCCGCCCCTTGCCGACCCCTTCGGAAAACAGCAGCGGCATCCGCGTTTCGACACCCGGCAACCCGTTGGCGATTTCCTTGAAAGACGCGTTTGGCCCGGCCTTCAGCTTGCCGGTTTCGTCGAAACGGTAGGGGGCATGGTCGGAGGAAAACACCTGGAACACGCCGGTCTGCAGGCCGTTCCAGATGGCTTCCTGCCCGGCCGTGTCGCGAGGCGGCGGGCTGCAGCAGTACATCGCCCCGTCCATGCCGTCGCGGTCCAGATCATCAAGCGTCAGGAACAGGTATTGCGGGCAGGTTTCGCCATACACCTTCAGCCCCCTTGCCTGCGCCATGCGGATTTCCTCCATCGCCTCCTCGGCGGAAACATGGACGATCAGCAGCGGCGTATCGACCAGCCGCCCCAGCGCGATGGCCCGGTGCGTCGCTTCGCCTTCCGCGATCTGGGCATGGCTGACGCCGTGGAATTTCGGGGCGCGGTTGCCGCCGTCCAGCAGGCGCTTCGTCAGCCAGCGGATCATGTCCCAGTTTTCCGCATGGATCATCGTCATCGCGCCTTCGCGGCGCGCGGCGGTCAGCACATCAAGCATCTGGTAATCGTTCAGCTTGGTGCCTTCATAGGTCATGTAAACCTTGAAGGAGGTATAGCCGTCACGGATCAGCGCCGGAAGTTCCTGGCCCAGCACCTGTTCGCTGGGATCGGTGATGATCATGTGCACGGCAAAATCGATCACCGCCTTGGCATCGCCCAGCGCCCGGTAATCGTCGACAACCCGGCGCAGCGACTCCCCGCGGTTCTGTATCGCGAAGGGAATGACCGTCGTCGTCCCGCCAAATGCCGCGGCGGTCGTGCCGCTGCGGAAATCATCTGCCGACATGACTCCCATGCCCGAAAGCTGTTCGATATGGCAATGGCTGTCGATACCGCCCGGCAGAACCAGTTTGTCGGTGGCGTCGATTTCCCGGGCGCCGGCGTCAAGACCTTCACCCAGCGCCGCGACACGCCCGTTCCGTATCCCCACATCACACCGGGTACTGTCAGTTGCGGTAACAACCGTTCCGCCGCGAATGACCAGATCAAATGACGCCATCTTGCATCCCCTTACCAAATCTGCTGCCCTGTCCGTGAGTCAATCTTCCAACAATACCGTGCACCTGTCACCCTTTGAGGAAACACCTGCCATGCTTCCGGATTTTACCGATGCCGCCAATGACGACACTTTCCACCATGTACTGGGGTACAGGGTCACGGAACTGCGCAGCGGCTATGCGCGGATGGAAATGACGGTGCAGCAACGCCATCGCAACAATGGCGACTACGTGCATGGCGGGGTCCTGATGACGCTGCTCGACGTTGCAGCGTTGCGGGCCGGTGCATTCGATTACCCCCAACCTCGCCAGATTCTGACATTGAGCCTGTCGACCAATTTCATCAGCGCCGCCCTCGCCGATACGATCATTGCGGAAGGATTTCTGCAGCGCGCCGGAAAATCCATCTATTTTGCAGAATCGAAAATCAGTGACGGGGACACGGGTGACGTTTACGCCACCGCGCAAGGCGCTTTCCGGTATCGCCAGGGACGGCACGACGGCGGCAATTAGGCCTTCTCACCGCTGAAACCGTTCCGCTGGTCAGCCCTGAGCCGGGTAACCCAAGCGCAAAATCGTTCGAGACGCCTGCGCGTCCCGCGAATTTTCGAAACATGCCGCCGGGATTCGCCCGTTTAACGACACGCCACATGTATTTATAGTGAATTTACGTTAACGATTTGGTAAGCGGGCTCAATTTACTTTAAGATTTGGATAGGGATATCAAATCACCACGCTTAGGCAGTTTAGCGCTGCATAATTGTCGGGAATGACCAATGAACAGGATGGCGCCGGCCAAGTTTGATGGCGAGAAATTGTTCGCGCTTGCGCGGGACAAAACACCTGACGCACAAAAAGAACTGGCGGAAGCCCTTGGTACATTGCCCTTCGTTCGTGATGGATCCATGAGCGACCGAGAGCGTGGCCTGATGTTCGATATCCTGGGCCACCTGGTTCACGAAACCGAAATGTCGGTGCGCCGCACCGTCAGCGCATGCCTTGCGGAGATACCGGACGCACCGCGCGATCTGGTCCGCCTGCTGGCCAATGACAATATCGAAATTGCTTATCCGTTGCTGACCAATAGTGGCGCATTGCATGACGACGACCTGATCGAGATCATCAAACAGCGCACACAGGAACATCAGCTCGCCGTGTCAATCCGGCGCAACCTGAACGAGGATGTTTCCGCCGCACTGGTCGAAACCGAAAACGAAAACGTCATCCGATCACTGCTGAAGAACACGGATGCCAAAATATCCCGTGCCACGATGGAATATCTGGTTGAACAGTCGCAGCGCGTCGATTCCTTTCAGGAACCGATCCTGCGTCGGCGCGATGTTGACCCGGAACTGGTCAAACGGATGTTCACCTGGGTTTCCACTGTCCTGCGCCAGGTCATTATCGACGATTGGGATTTTGACTCCGCGACCATCGACAACCTGATTGAACGGGCGACAGTCCGCGAAATTCAGGCTGCGGCCTATGACGCCCGGGAACTGTCAAAATCCCAGCAACTCGCCGATAATCTGAAATCCATCGGCAAGATGAACCCCGAAACCATGCTGAACGTCCTGAGGGAAGGCGAAGTCGCGCTGTTCATCGCCATGTTCACGAAATTCACCAGCCTGGATGAACAGTTCGTCCGGCGCATGCTGTTCGAACATGACGGAAATGCTCTTGCGATTACGTGCCGCGCCGGCGGGATCGGCAAAGCAATCTTTGCCTCAATTTTTGCGCTGACCCGACAGGGCAGCAAAATGAAAGAGGATGAGGTCGCCAGGGAAACCCGCAAGTGTCTGTCCGTCTACAACAAGACGTCGCAGGAAGCAGCGATGGAAACCGTTCAACGCTGGCAGGCCAATCGTGTTTCACCCGTGGCCCCCAGCCGTTAGAAGGCAGGAAGGTAATGCCGGATTCAACCCATGACGATCAGGATGTCGTCGAGATCAAATCCCGGGTC
>CAXBEC010000080.1:0-8714 GCA_963974145.1 uncultured Alphaproteobacteria bacterium
TGTCGACGCCTGATAGAACCGGACCTTATCCTTCATATCCAGGATCCGGATCGCCTCCAGAAGCCGCAACGGTCCCAGCCCGTCAGCATTGGCGGTGTATTCCGGTGTTTCGAAACTGACCTGCACATGGCTCTGGGCGGCCAGATTATAGATTTCATCCGGTTGCACCTGCTGCACGATACGGATCAGGTTGGTCGCATCCGTCATGTCGCCGTAATGCAGGAAGAACCGAACATCCGTTTCGTGCGGGTCTTCGTACAGGTGTTCGACCCTTTCGGAATTGAACGACGAGGAGCGCCGCTTGATGCCGTGTACCGCGTATCCCTTGGCGAGAAGCAACTCAGCCAGACTGGCGCCATCCTGGCCGGTGACGCCCGTTATCAATGCTACTTTATCCGTCATGGCGCGAATGTCTTATGCCTGCCTTACGGTGTCAACGTCGCGTCCTCTGTATTTGGCAGATCGGCGCGACCGGCAGACAGAAACGGCCGCGGCTCGTAGCCGAAATCCCGGATCGCGGGACCATTGTCGCAGACAAGATCACGGCGCATGCGCTGCACCATTTCACCCGTCACTTCCGGCCGACGCAGCACGAAACCGGCCGCTGCCGCGAATGTTCCCAGAAACGGTATCGGCACAAAACGGCGCGGCATTTCCAGGGTGTCAAATATTCGCCCGATCATTTCCCGGTAAACCAGTTGCTCCGAACCGCCAACTTCGTAGCATTTCCCCGCAGCGACCGGGGTGTTGAGCGCGGCCAGTGCGGCAGCCGCCAGATCGTCAGCATGCACCGGTTGACGCAGGCCAGTTGCCGCACCGGCCAGAGGATAGAACCTGAACCGTCGAATGAAATTCGCCGCCCGGCTGACATTGCGGTCAATCCCGAGGCCGTAAACGAGTGTCGGGCGCAGGATTGTGCAGGCGATTTCCAGTGCGGCGCATTGCGCCAGAACCCGCGCTTCCGCATCGACCATGCGGGCGACAAGGTCACGCTCGCCGGCATCGGAGGAGTCCTGTTTGACGAAAATCGACGTCGTGCTGAAGCAAACGATTCGCCGCACACCGCGCGCATACAGCGCATCGATATGCTCTGGCAGATACCAGAGCTTGGCGATATGGACCACGGCGTCCATCCGGTCCGGAAACTCCAGATCGGTTCGGGTGAGGTCACCCTGGACAAAACGATCGGCAGGCAGGCCTGGCGGCCGGTTCCGGCCCAGTGCATAACCCGAAACGCCGGCGGTCGCGAGACGCCGCAAGACGCAACGTCCGATCTGGCTACTGCCGCCCGTAACCAGCACGCTGGAAAACGGAAGCGGTATCTGCGGGTCGCCTTTCGCCGCTTCGCGTTCAACAGCACCACCCCGGCTTTCCACCCTCTCCGCGCGGTCGATGGCGTGCAGCATGGCCGGTCCGATTTCGCCGGACAGCGTATCGAAACCCGTCGCGTGCACCTCGAATGTGCCCTCGACGGTTTCCGGCACTGCGGGCCGCCGGTAGCATACGATCGTCACGGCGCGTCCCTGCGCTGCTGTCTCCTGAACCTGGCGCCAGGCCGTTGCGAGATAGGACGGCGGCGGTGTATCGAACAGCCCGTCCAGAACAATGCGCGGCTGCGGTGACAGCAACGCCACGGCATAGGCCAACTGATCCAGCGCCTGGTCGGGATAAATTGCCAGGAAGTCATCAAACAAACGACCCGTGGCGCTGATCTCGGCGATCCGGTCGATGCTTCTGGCGCGTTCAGCCGGTGTACCGTCCCAGTTCGCGACGAGCAGCCTGACCAGATCACGGCCCCGCATATCCGTGAACCGGGCCCGCCACGGTACATACACCAACGCCTTCTCACCTGTATGGGGCGTTGCCGGCGCCCATGAACGGCCGCCGGCCAGATAAACGAGATGAATTCCGTGCGCCGGTGCCACTGAAACCTGTGCGTGCGCCGCCATGGGTGCGTCGCGAAACGCAAACCGCCCCAATACCCAGATCAGTCCGATGCCGAACACTGTAACGGCAGGCAACACTTCCAGACTGATATTCTGCCCGTACCAATAGGCATTCTGGTAAGCGGCCAGCAGATGCGAAATCGGGTTGTAACTTGTCAGAAGTTTGCTGGCGCCTTCGGGAATGTCCCGGAACGTGTACATAACCGGCGACATAATCCACAGCAGGCTCGCCAGGATAATGACCGGCATGTCGCTGGACAGGACGCGCCTTTCCTTCAGGAACGCAAGTATCAGGATCAGCGCGACGGTCCATACCGCCTGAATCGCAATAACGAAAAACAGCCAGCCCGCGGCGGCAAGTGACTGTTGCGGCAAATCCATCAACAGAGAAAACAAAAACGCGCTGGTCAGGGAAAGAAAGAAAACGAACGCCGGTGGCGCGGTGACAGCGATAACCGCCGCTGTCATCGGCATCCGCGACTGCTCCGTCATCCGGCGCATGATCCCGATCAGGTTCGCGGAGGCAAGCAACGACGACATCCCCCAGCGAAATGCCATGAATCCGATCAGCAAAATATGGAACCGTTCGATTGAATCGAGTTGAAATACCGTCGCCAGCACAAAATAAACCGTGAGGGCGTACAGGTAGGGGTCGAATATCGCGGCGAAAAGGAACAGGAAACCGCGCCCACTGTTCAGCCTGTATTTGGCGACGACAGCCGCCGTCGCGATTCGGGCGATGCGCGGCGCCATCACGAACAGACCGTCGGCCTCTTTCACTGAACGGGTTCCTGCTTCCCGGGATCCGTGCTGTTCCGTTTCTCGACAGGACTGCCGGACACCCGCATCGGATTGTCCCAAGGGTCGCGGATAACCGGCCGGACGTTAAACAGGGATGCCCCAGCCACACAAAAGAAACGCACGGTCACGGCACAGGAAACCAGTGCCATAAACAGCGACGGATAAAACTGCGTAAAGTGCTTTTCAAGGAAAATCAGAAGCGACCGATGCTTGTGATAGGCAACACGGCGCACCCGGCCACGACTGCAGACACCCTGCGTATGTTCGACCACGGCCTGTGGCACGAAAACGATACCGAACCCGGCCTGCGAAAATCGCAAACACCAGTCGAGATCCTCGAAATGCATGAAAAACGCGCGGTCAAGCGTCCCGACCTTTTCAACGACAGAGCGTTTCACCAGCATACACGCACCTGAAATCGCCTGCACTGCTACCGGTCGGTCCGGAATCGGCTGATCGTGCAGATTGATACTTCGAAACCGTGGATGATTCGGCATCAGCCGGTGGAACTGAAGGGTCATGCAGAATATCTGCCAGGGGTTGGGAATATCGCGCCGGCCGCCCCGCTGCTCTGTCCCATCGGGGTTGACCAGCAGGGGGCCCGCCATGCCCAGACGGTCGTCCGCGGACAGCGCCTCCCTGAGGATGCGCAACGCTCCTGGCGCCATCCGGCAATCCGGATTGAACATTAAAAATGATGCCCCCTGGGCCTTGGCAATCCCGGCATTGCAGGCGTGCGCAAACCCGAAATTCCGTTCCAGGCGGATCACGATCAAGCGACGGTCCACAATCTGTTCGGTCAGGTTTTCCAGGCTGCCATCGGTTGAATGATTATCGACCACGATGATCTCTACGGGAATATCCTGCGCGAAAACGCTTTCCACCGCAGCAAGCAGATACCGCCCTGCGTTGAAGTTCACGATGATAACAGACGTTACTTCATCCCGGGTGGCGTCTGACGGGGAATTCGCGACCGGATATTCCGGACCGTGCTTCACTACGTTACTCATGTCAGACAGTCCCGACGCTTCCTGCGGCTCGTTAACAAACGAATCGGACACATCATAAAGTACCCGCGCGCAAGCGTCCGAAAAATTAGGTCATACAAATACAGGTACCCATTCTACAAATGAAGGACGCGGCGCGGCGCTGGCGATCCCGCACGGATAGAAGGACATTAAGAGTCGCTCTGCCGACGAACAGCGGTATTTTCCTTGTACCGCAATCGTCCGGGCTGAACATCGCTCTATGCTAAAACAGCAAAACTGAAAACCTGCAGGGTGGAGACACTGACCAGATCCGAACCAAGAAGAGGCACCGAACGTCCCGCGGACACGCTTCCCTCCGTGGCGCTCTGGACAACTGTCGCGGGTATTCTGATTGCCCTGATGTCCCCGTTTACCGCGCATCTTCCCTGGTCTTTCGGGGTTTGGCCAAGCGTTGAACCGACAATCATCCTCCTTCATGCCGGCGCGACGGTCTGTGCCCTGGGGCTTGGTGTGGCATCAGCATGCACGCCATCGCACGTCATCGATAGCATCCGGCATCCGATTGTCCTGATCGCGCTGGCAATCGCGGCGTGGAGCATTGCGGTGTCACCGGCTGCCAAATATCCGTTGCTGTCTATTGTCGGGTCACCACAGATCGCGGACGGTGCCGTGTTATGGCTTGATTGCGCCGTGTTCATAGCCGGCACAAGATTCATACGGCAATCGTCCCGTGCGACGGAAATCCTGGGCGTCGCAATCCTGGCTGCAGCAGTGGCCCTGCCGACGCTCGCGGCATTTCCGGCAACCCGCGCCATCTGGTTTACCGATTATCTCGCTTTCCTGGGACTTGCCGCAGCTGTCGCTGTCCCGATATTGCTGGAGCGCCGATTTACACATGCCCGGTCACGGGTCTTGCTGGCAGCCATCGCAGGGCTACCCGGCATCACGGTTTCCCAGAATTTTACCGCAATATTTGCCCTGCTGGTGATCAGCGTGCCGGCATACGGCATCGTTTATTTTGCGCTGCGCCCCAACGCTGCGATACGGACCGATTCCGTTCGTCGTCTTGCCGCAGCAGTCATTGCCGTGGCGGCCTGCGCCGGTCCGTTCTGCATCAGTTGGCTCGGGTCGTTCGGGTTCATGCAGTCCATCCGGTCACGGGCGCTGATCAACGATGTATTTTACAACTTTTTCGAGCAGCATCCCGCGACACTCCTGCTCGGAAAAGGCTGGGGCCACTCCCAGCAGCATTTTGCCGAGTCCCTTGCCACAACCAGCGCAACCATCTGGGACAGAAGCTGGGATGCGGTCTGGCGCGATACATTCCACAGTCATAACCTCGTACTGGAGGCCTTGCTTTCAGCCGGTTTTCCGGCTGCGATCTCTATCGTGGCATACAGTGCCGCATTGCCGTTGATCTGCCGCAAGGCCTATCTGCCTGCAGCCACCGCCTACGCCATTGGATTCGTCTGTATCGCATCATTCTGGTTTCAGATGCCGGGAACCATTGCGGTTTCAGTGCTGGCCGTGGCGGTACTGACCGGAACCGCAACCCCGCAAGCATATCCCCGTGCTTTCCCTGCGCTTGCCGTCACGGGAATGGGCGCCGTGGCGGTTGCGCAGGTTGGCGCGGCATTGCTGCTGGCAGATTTCTCATGGCGCTCATTTCAATTCGACAGGATGCTGCCGGAGCAGACCGCCATTCAGGACAAGGATCCAAAATGGGCACGATGCGACGCATTTCCTCACGAAACATGGCGCGGTGACAGCGGACTGACCTTGCAACTTTTGCGGTCGTTCGACCTGATAGTCGCACCACCGGCAGGTCACAAGGCTCAAGAGTTCGATATTGACCGATTGGATCACCTGGCATGTACGGCCACCTTGCGTGGCGCACAAAGTCATTCACCGGCCCTATTGAGGGCCGGCCTTCTGTTCCGGTCCCAACTGGCATTCAATCGTAAATTCGAACCATACAGGGAACGATTCGGCAAATATCTGGACGATTGGGAAGAACTGATCCGTATTTATTTACCGTTGGAGCCGGCACGGTCGGATTTAATTTATCCTTTTCTGTCGTGGAGTCTTTCGCAGAACCAGTATTCGATTATATTCGCAATTACAGATACAGTCCTTGCGCGAGATGCCGGCAATGCCGTCGCCTTGTGGTTCAAAGGACTGGCCCTTCATCAGCAAGGGGATCCGAAAGATAGGATCAAGTCATTGAAATTACTTGAATCCGGGTTGTATCATGGCATTGAAAAATGGTTTCGCGTGCCACCGGAGATCAAATCAAAAATCCTGTCTGAAGCCGCACTCGTCAAAACCCGCTAACCCATTGTAAAAGAAATATGACGTTGCAGATTTATCACACCGGCAACAAAACAGATAAACGATGCAAGGGAATTGCACTTCAAAAGCGAAAAGCACTTCTCAGAACCGCCTACATTTGTTAGAAAACGTCAGGTTTAGTACTTTGGCTCCTGTTCTAATGGTGTGTTAGGGACTTATTAAGTGGTTGGTGGCTTGATATAAAGTACCGTGCCAGGTGGTAAGTTGCATCAGTCAGATGCCTTGATTTAGCGACGTGTCGGTATTGTAAGAGGGACGTACCAAAATGATGGTTACGCAGCTTGTAAAAAGATTAGCATTCGGTGTTGCAGTATTGGCTGCATCAGCCTTTTCCGCATCAGCACAATATGACAACCCGGCGGGTGATGTTGTTGGTGCAGAAGTCGCCCAACAGGTGTCTTCGCAGGTTGCCTCAACGCTGGCGTCCGGTATCAGTGGGATCACAGGCGGCGGCGGATCTTTCGGCCCAACGGGCACGGCAACATCCGCATTGCCCGTCACGCGCTACTTTGAAGGCGGCAATCGCGGTCGTTCCGCGGGTGCGGGGGAAAAGAAGGTAGGCGTCTGGTTGCTTGGCAGCTATTCCGATATCGAAAATGACTTCATCAACACCAAATACGACGGCGATATTGCCGCCTTCGTTGGTGGTGTCGATTACCGCCTGACGGAACGGGTCGTTGCCGGTGTCGCGTTGAGCTACGAAGATGTTGATATCGACACAACATTCAATACCGGTACGATCGAAACATCCGGCGTCGGCCTCTCGCCATACGCAGTCTTCACGCTGACGGATAAGATTTCGGCTGACATTAATGGCAGCTACACCCGGCTTGATACCGATACAACCCGGACGAACGGCACCGTGACTGGCCAGTTCGATGCCAGGCGTTATACCGCAGGCGGTAATTTGAATTTCCGCCACTCGATCAACAAGGTCTTCATGAACGGGTCGGTTGGTTTCCTCTACATTAACGAAAGTCAGGACTCCTACACGGAATCGAATGGCACCGTCGTCGGCGAGAATGATATCTCGATCGGCCAGGGACGGCTCAGCGGTACCGTCGGGTATGATTTCGGTAAAGTACGGCCCTTCCTGACAGCCCAGGTACAGCATGAGTTCTGGGCACCAAGCGCCCCGGTGCTCGGCGGCGGTCTGGCGAGCCCATCTGAAGATACCACCGGCTATGTGCTCGGCGGCGGCGTGAATTTCGCCATCACTGACTCGGTCAGCGGCACGGTCTCCGCAACCACGACCGAAGGTCGCGACAACCTGAACCTCTACTCCGTCAGTGGACGGGTGCGCGTCAACTTCTAGTCGTCGCTTTTCAAGCACAATGCGTAACGGGACAAGGGCTGCCGGCAATTCGGCAGCCCTTTTTCTATGCGCCGCACTAACTTTCACGCTCACCGCCTGCAATACGACCTCTCTTGTGCAGAGCCGCCCGGAACGGGCCGCAGCGGTGGCCTTTGATCACGACTGGCAAAGCCAGCGCATCGACGCCCGGCCATTCGTTCTCAGGGCGTATCATTCGGCCTATGCCCCCAACCAGCCCGATCTGGCGGTTTATATCGAAGGTGACGGTGTTGCCTGGGTCACTCCCAGCGTTCGTTCCAATGACCCGACTCCCGACACGCCCCTGACCCTGAGACTGGCGGTGCAGGACCCGACCCCCAATCGACTTTATCTTGCACGTCCCTGCCAATATGCGACGCCTGCGGAACTTGAACACTGCGACCCTGCATACTGGACATCGCACCGGTATGCGCCGGAAGTCGTTAAATCGCTTAATGCGGCAATTGACCAGGCGATGCGTGAGTCAGGAGCACGCCAGGTTTCAGTATTCGGCTATTCCGGCGGCGGCAATCTTGCCGTCCTGATTGCCGGACAGCGTAACGATGTGACCCGTGTGGTTACAATCGCCGGCAATCTGGATCACGGTGCCTGGACAAGATTCCACGGCGATACGCCGTTATACGGGTCGCTGGATGCCGCCGATGTGGCGCAGACCATATCCGCCATACCCCAGGTGCATTTCGTTGGCGCTGATGATGATGTTGTGCCGGCCATAATTTCCAAATCTTATTTGGCCCGTTCAACCGACCCTTCCCGCATTACCATCATCAAGGTGCCGAACGCGGACCACGAATGCTGTTGGGTAAGCAAGTGGCCCGCATTGCTGCGCAGCCACGTTTATCACTGACCCTGGGTGACTTCAGCATATTCTCTGGAGATCCAACCCGCGCGTCCGGGCAGTGCGACCAGTATCCAGTCTACGGATTCGCCCAGCACCAAAACGCTCCATGTTCCCCTGGCAATCTGGGCGGTGACGGGGCAGTCCGGTCCGGCGCAACGCCGCATGTTCAGCATTTCCGCCCGGACGTTAAGCTGCGCCGGTGGAATGGGCGGCAAATCGCCAGCGTGCAGTGGCGGAGCAGCGGCCGTAAACTGAAGCTTTTCCTCCGGCTCAATCGCTTTGTCGCTCAACGCGATATGCCGGTTCAGCGGAAGCAGCAGCTTCTGATCCCCCGGTGCGGCCCCCCACGCCTTTATCAATCCGCCCTTGCAACTGGGCAGATGTCCGGCAGCGATTGTTACGCGCCACCCAGAAAGCCCTAGATTTCCGTG
>CAXBEC010000081.1:0-8648 GCA_963974145.1 uncultured Alphaproteobacteria bacterium
GGGGAAGAACTTTACAAACCGGAACCCCGCCCGGCGCGCCGCCATCACCTCGGACGCCGTAGCAACACCGGGCAGATAGAACAGGCCCTGTTCACGGGCAACTTCTGCCAGGACCGGGTCGAATCCGGGACTGACGGCGAAAGACGCACCTGATTCTTTCGCCCGGATCATCTGTTCGGGTTCCAGAACGGTACCGACGCCGACCGTTGCATCGGGATGTTTTGCAATGATTTCCGCCAGCGATTGCCACGCCGTGTCCGTCCGCAACGTCACTTCCAGCACGGACAATCCGCCGGCGATCAACGCATCGGCAGTCGGCGCCGCGTATTCCGGGCGCGGAAAAATCAGCACCGGGATGACCCGCGCCTGTTCGAATGCTTCTTTCAATGTTCTTCTCCCGGCATGGCATCGCGGGGGATGATTGCACCCCGATGCATGATGACTTCGCCCGCGAGTCGATGTCCCTGCTGCGCCGCGACCACCGGCGGCGCGCCTGCGAGCCGGGCTGCAAGATACCCGGCATTAAAGGAATCTCCGGCGGCGCTTGTATCGACCGGATCGGCCCGCGGCACTGTCGCCACGTGATCGCGAACGCCGCCCGATGAGACCAGGCAGCCTTCCGCATCCAGTTTTACCACGACCTCGGTAACACCTGCCGCGTGCAGACGGTCGGCGCAGGCATCTGCGTCGGCATCGCCAAATACTTCGACGTCATCCCCCAGTGTCGGCGCGGCAATATCGACATGGGCAAGGAGCTCCGCCATAACACGACGTGCGGTCGCGACGTCCGGCCAGCCCCGGGGCCGGTAATTCGTGTCAAACACCACTTTACCGCCGGCGGCACGCACCTTATCCAGGGCAGCACACAACGTTTCACAATGCGCCGCGCTGTAAAGGGAAAGGCTGATGCCGCTCAGATAAACCAGGTCATAGCCCGCAAGCCGCGCTGCAATTTCACCGGATTCAGGGAAAGCAAACAGATCCCGTGCCGGCGCCTGGTCGCGCCAGTAAAAGAACTGACGTTCACCCCCGGCGTCGTTTCGGATCGCATACAGTCCCGGCACCCGGCCCGCCGCCCGAACAACCAGGTCCGTCCCGACGCCTTCGGACCGCCATTGTTCAATCATCCAGTCGCTGTACGGATCGTCGCCAAGCGCCGTCACATAATCGGTTTCAACACCCAGCCGGGCGAGATAAACCGCCGTGTTCAGCGTATCGCCGCCATAGGAAAGCGTCATTGCGCGCTGGTCCGCACCGCTGAGTTCCATCATGCATTCGCCGATACAGGCCACGCGCGGCATCGGCTAACAACCCGCCGGCAGTGCAGGGGGAAGCTGAACAATGCTGCAGAATGCGTGGCGGCAGGTATTCATCACGGCGTTTTCCGGCATCCAAGGCTACGCGCCAAAACACCATGCCGGTTCACGCGATGTCAATGAACAGGTTGGCGAGGAAAACGCCAACAGCCACACCGACAGCCTCCGACCCCGGAGGGTGCGGGATAAACTATGCACTGCCCACAATATATATGACGGTACCCACCGTGCCGATCCACCACGCGAAGGTCAGTCCGAAGACAATACTGCCCCACAGGACCCGGGAATTTTTCTCGAATTTGCTTTCAATGGCCATTCTAATTCCTGCTGACGCAGTCTTCTTGGCCCGGCTGGGCCCGCTGCGTGTTCAAAATGGTTAGGATATGGCCGTCTGCGCGACGCAGAATTACCAGCTTTCTGATGTAGGGAGTTTTTTCGTATTCTACAAGTAGATCCACCCTGAGAGCCGGCATTGGCTGGGTCGGGCGGACCGCCAGGTCCGAACATTGGCGAAAAGCGCCGCGGCGATCCATTGGATAGCGTGGCCGGACCGCGCCTAAACCGTTATGGTTCGCGCTGGCGGTCTGTATTCCAGCGCAATGCCAACAAAAGCGAATCAATGGCAATGATTTTAAAAAGGGGGAACGGTTAGATGGCGGAAGATTTGAAAGTCGGTGTTGTCGGCTGTACCGGCCGAATGGGACAGATGATTGTCACGCTGGTGGCCGAAGCCGATGGCTGTGTCGTCGCCGGCGCCAGCGAATACCCGAACCATCCGATGGTCGGGCGCGATGCGGGCGAGGTCGCGGGGCTGGATAAGCTCGGCGTCCCCATCCTTGCCGATGCGGCGGAAATGATCGCCGGCGTCGATGTCGTTGTGGATTTCACCATTCCGGAGGCTTGCGTCGAACACGCAAAACTGGCGGCGCAGGCAGGTGCAGCCATGGTGATCGGAACCACCGGTCTGGACAAGGAGCAGGCGGGCATTCTGGAAGCGGCCGCCCGCCACGTGCCCGTCGTCTGGGCGCCGAACATGAGTGTCGGCGTTACCCTGTTGCTGGCGTTGAGCGAACAGGTCGCGGGCTTGCTCGGCCCCGAAGACTACGATGCGGAAATCGTTGAAATGCATCACCGGCACAAGATCGATGCTCCGTCGGGTACGGCGCTGGGCCTGGGCCGGGCGGTCGCCGCCGGGCGCGGGGTTGATCTGGATTCGGTCTACAAGGCGGCGCGGGACGGACATACCGGTGCGCGACCACGCGGCGAAATCGGCTTTGCCGTCTTGCGCGGTGGCGATGTGGTCGGCGAACATTCCGTCATCTTCGCCGGCGAAGGCGAACAGGTAGTGCTGACCCACAAGGCCGGCAGCCGCCGTGTCTTTGGCGCCGGTGCATTACGCGCGGCGCAATGGACCCAGGGGCAGCCGGCCGGACTGTATTCGATGAAAAACGTGCTCGGCTTCAACAATTAGGATTCCCGACTGACCCGGCTGGGCCTATCGCGGGTCCTTGATGATCCCGGTACTCCAGACCGAACAGACCGGGGACTGCCTGGCTGGATCCTTCGGCGCGGTACAGTACGAGGTCGTGCCGTTTGCCGTATTGATCCGCCAGGCAACGGAGGCATCGCTGCTGACCGCAATCTCGTAGAAACCGGGACCTAGCGCCCGGGTATCCTGGGCGGACAGGCCGAAGGGCAGGGCCAGCGCCGCGCCAGCCGCGAGACCAATGAACAGGGTCTGAATGCGCGTCATGGAGACTCTCCTTGTGTGGGGGATGGGGAAACAGATCTGCCGCGCCGCGCCAGTGCAATACCGGCAAGCACGAGCACCAGGGCAATCGCGGCATTGGAATGCAGTGATTCGTCCAGAATAAGGACACCCAGAAAAACGCCGAATAACGGGACGAGGTAATTACTCAGCGAAACAAATGTCGGGCCGGCGGCCCGTATCAGGCGCAGGTAAATCAGCGTCGCCAGCGCGGTTGGCAGCAGGCCAAGCACGATGATGGCCATGATTGCCGCCATCGATGGTTCGATTGTCCAGGGTTGCTCCCCGATCAGGGCGACCGGTGTCCACAGGATGGCGGCAGCCATCATGATCCCGGCGGAATTGGTCATGTCCGATTCCTTCGGCAGCCGCCGGGCATAGATATTGGCACCGGCATAGCAGACCGCGCCCAGCGCAACAGCGGCCTGCCGTATCGCCTGGTCGCCGAGCCCGGAAAGCGCCGCGGGGCCGATCAGCACGATGACTCCGGCGAGGCCCAGCAGGATACCAAGCAGGCGCGGCAGGGCCAGCGGTTCGTCGGAAACGAAAAGATGCGCCAGGATCAGGGTGGATAGCGGGGTAACCGCCATCAGGATCGCCGCCAGCCCGCTGTCGATCGCGACCTCGCCCCAGCCGATCAGGGTAAAGGGCAGTGCTGCGGCAAAGGCACCCATGATGAAATACTGCCGCCAGGCATGGAGGGTTAACGGCAGGCGATGCCCGCCAGCATAGGCGAGCACCACCAGAACAATTGCGGCAATGACCAGCCGGCCTGCCGTTGTGCTTGCTGGCGGCACCTCGGTAACGGCGATCTTGAGCACCATGAAGGAGCCGCCCCATAGCAGACCGAGCGTGAGTAAACCGCCAATTCGCATCGCGGTGGAAGCCCCGGAAGGCTGGCCAATGGTCATTCCGTGCCGGGACTGGACGCATGGCGATATTGCCGGATCGCCGATTCGAGCGCCTCGGCCAGATCGGTGCGTTCGCCATGTGTCAGAAACCTGCCGATGCTGGTTTGCCGGCCATGGCTCGACAGCGTGATCTTGCCAGCGCCCCGCCTCGGGTTTTCAACGGAAATGCGCAACCAGTTGGGCTCGCTCTCCCAGTCGCGGGTCGTGCCATCCGGCGCGCGGTAGCGGACCTGCAGGCCCCGGTCGGTCAGCAGTATGCGCTCGCGCCGCAACCCGGCACGGTAATTCATCCGGAACGCCACATACAGCAAGAGGATTTCCAGTCCGCAGAAGCCGAACACCGGCCAGGCGCCGATCAGCATGAAGGTAACGCCGATTACGAAGCCGAACCCCGTCGCCACGGCCATAACGATGGCGAATCCGCTCGGCCCGAGGCTGCGGTGGGGGCGCAGCTCGGTATTGAAATAGACCCGTTCCTGCGGGCCATCCGGCGTCGGTTGATCAGTCATCCTGTCTATAGATAGGAACGCCATGCGGTACTGTCCATCGCGCGTCTGATTCATTACTGTTCCGGCCATGAAGAAAGCAGATATCGAAACCTTTTTCACCCGGCTGAAGGCGCGCGACCCCGAACCGCGCGGCGAGCTGAATTACACCACGCCCTATACGCTGCTGGTCGCGGTGGTGCTGTCGGCGCAGGCAACCGATATCGGGGTGAACAAGGCGACTGGCCCCCTGTTCAAGGTCGCGGACACGCCGCAAAAAATGCTGGCGCTGGGTGAGGCGACGGTGCGGGATTATGTCAAGACGATCGGCCTGTTCAACACCAAGGCCAAGAACGTCATCCTGCTCAGCCGGCAACTGCTCGAACGTCATGGCGGCGAAGTGCCACAGGACCGCGATGCGCTGGAGGCGCTGGCCGGTGTCGGGCGGAAGACGGCAAGCGTCGTCATGAACATCGCCTTCGGCGCGCCGACTATCGCCGTCGACACCCATGTTTTCCGCGTCAGCAACCGTACCGGGCTGGCGCCCGGCAAGACGGTACTGGCGGTGGAAAAAAAGCTGGAGAAAGTGGTGCCGGCCGCCTTCAAGCAGCACGCGCATCACTGGCTGATCCTGCACGGCCGTTACGTCTGCAAGGCACGCAAACCGGACTGTCCAACCTGCAGCGTCGCCGATATCTGCCGGTTCAAGGGCAAGACGCTGTAGAACGGGTCCGCCCTTAGGCGCTGCTAATGTCTGCCGGCCAGCAGCCCCCCGAAACAACGCCGCGCCGTGATCGTTCCCCCCGCCCGCTTACGCAGGTCGACATGGGCGACCGACAGCCCGCTGTTATCCTGAAACAAAAAGACATCGAGAACGCAATGCACGGCCCGGTACTGCCAGATTTCGGCGGATCCGTCGCGCCGCACGTAATTCGCCGGGCCCAGCAACGCCGCGACCTTTTTCCCGCTCAGTCGGAGAAGCTGGTTCGGGTCGTCATTGACCGGTTCGGCAATGGGATCCGGCGGGGCAACGGCTTCCTGACGGGGTGTCGGCTGAACAACCTGTTCTTCGGGTTCGACATCTACCCTGGGTGACAGCGGCGTCACGGTAACCGCAGGCGACGTGGTCGACGGTCCGGGCGCCGGTTGGGACGATGGCGGCGTGCCGCAGGCCGCGAGGGACAAAGACAGCGACAGAGCCGCCGCGATGGTCCCCGGGTTAGCCCCGCTCCACCGCATTCGGGCCCGATGCCGGTATCTTCTCGATTAGCTGGATATCCCCGGAAATGCGGCCACCGCGTTCGATCTCAATTTCCGCATAACGGATTGTGCCTTCGACGCGACCCTTGCTGTGAATGATCAGTCGGCTGCGCGCGGTCAGCGAGCCTTCGAACTGTCCGCTGATCTCGGCAACATCGATTTCAATCTGTCCCCGGAACACGCCGGATTCAGCAATCTCGATCGTCCGGCTGTCGCTCAGCGACGCTTCGACTGTTCCTTCGACCACCAGTGTGTCACAGGCGGAAATCTGTCCCGACAGGCTGATTTCGCGACCGACAATGAGCTTCTTTCCCGGCGACCCGCTGGGGGCATCCGGCCGGTGGACGCCCGGAATATCGACAACACGGCGGCTGGTTTCCGCCCGCTTTTCGGGAGCTAAGGGGTTTTCGTTCGCCATGGAACCTCCTCGTCGGTCTGCGGCTGCAGGGCCGCAACAAATGGAGCGAAAAGCACATGCCCTCCGCACCCGCTACTGACTATCACGGGCGCGTTGGGAATTTAAGCAATATTTGCCGGTGGACCGCCGGAGTTGCTCGTGAATTCGCTGCGGCGGGGCATGCTCTGATAAACATGTACCATGAATGCCGCCGCAAGTACCGGGGTCACGAAGTTGATGATCGGGATGGTCATGACAAAAACAATCATGACGCCGGCGAGCAGCAACCGTCCACGATAGGCCCGGCGCAACCGCCGCGCATCGCGCGGTTCCATGCGACGGAATGCAACCAGTTCATAAAACTCGCGGCTGACAAGGTAACCGTTGAGCAGATAATAAAGTACGAGGTTCAGCGGCGGCACCAGGAATAAAATAAGGTATAGCGGCAGGAACAGCAGGTTCAGCGCCACCACCAGAAGGGCGAATCGCAACGTAGAGGCCAGCATCTCGGCCATAGGCTGCGGCCGGGGTGCCGGTTCATTCGGATAATGTTTGGATTCGACGGCACCGACGACATCTTCCAGGAAAAACCCGACGATGACCGTGACGACGGCTGGAAACAACAGGAATGTGGCAACAAGAATACAGTAAACCCCCGACCCATTCCGCAAAACTGCCCAACCATTCGATCACGCCGCCAAGCAGCCATATTTCAGTCCAGGCCACCGAACTCATCGCCCAGAGCAACACCATCCACAGGACGAAGAATACGGCCAGTGAACCGGCAATGCCGATCAGCAGGACCCGCCGCAACCGCGGGTCCGGCAACTGCGCCACCGCCTTCATGAAACAGTCGACAATGCTCATGCAATTCCCCTGAAAATCATGAAAATTTCATATCCTTCCCCGCCCCGGGACGCAACCCGCCATCGCCCCTGAAGGTTTTTCGGTGATAATTTGGGCAGTCACGACCGTGCGCTATGATAGACAGGGGTAATGTGAGAATGATCGCCAGGGTGCGCAACCCGTATCCGGCGATACAAAATCAACGAATATAAGGACACATTTATGACGGATTACGATCTTCTCGGTATTGGCAATGCGCTGGTGGATGTCGTCGCGCAGACTGACGATGCCTTTCTCACGAAAGAAGGGCTCGATAAAGGCGGCATGATGCTGATCGATCCGGAGCGCGCGACGCAGATCTACGCGCGGATGGGCCCGGCGGTCGAAAGTTCCGGCGGCTCCTGCGCCAATACGATGGCCGGTTTCTCGTCGCTGGGTGGCAAGGGTGCCTATATTGGCAAGACCCACGATGATGTTTTCGGCACGGTGTTCCGGCATGACATGACCGCCATCGGTGTTTCATTCGCAACGCCCGCCGCCGCCTCAGGCGAACCCACAGGACGTTGTCTCGTTCTTGTAACGCCGGATGCGCAGCGGACCATGTGCACCTGCCTTGGCGCCGCGACGGCGCTCGGCGCAGACGATATCGACGCCGATCTGGTTCAGGCCTCCGCTGTAACCTATCTGGAGGGCTACCTGTTCGACCCGCCCGAAGCAAAGAAGGCCTTCGTGCGTGCCGCCGAACTGGCGCATGCGGCGGGCCGGAAGGTTGCCATTACGCTGTCGGACAGCTTCTGCGTCGAGCGTCACCGGGACGAGTTCCGGGCGCTGGTCGAGGAGCATATCGATATCCTTTTCGCCAATGAGGCGGAAATCCTGTCGCTGTATCAGGTCAGCAAATTTGACGATGCCCTGCAGTCGGTTCGCGGCCATTGCGAGGTTGCCTGCCTGACGCGCAGTGAGAAAGGTTCGGTCGTCCTGTCCGGCGACGAAGTCCATGTAATAGATGCGGAACCCGCCACAGCGATCATCGATTCCACCGGCGCGGGCGATCAGTATGCCGCCGGGTTTCTGTATGGTTACACCAAGAATCGTGGACTCGCGGTTGCCGGCCGCATGGGCAGCATTGCCGCGGCTGAAATCATCAGCCATTACGGGGCCCGTCCGGAGGTCAATCTGGCGGATCTGGTGCGTCAGAAACTGCGCTGACGACAGGATCCGCGATGCAAACAGAAAACTGGGGCGCGGCGGTTGGGGTCTACCGAGACCGCCGTGTCGCGTCCCTGTTTTTCTTCGGCTTTTCCAGCGGGTTGCCACTGGCGCTGACAGGCGCGACCCTTGCCGCCTGGTTTACCCAGTCCGGGGCGACGCTGACGGAAATCGGCTTCGTCAGTCTCGTCGGGATAGCCTATGCACTGAAATTCCTCTGGTCGCCGCTGGTGGACCGTTTGCCGGTGCCGGTGCTCTGCCGGGTTTTTGGTCGCCGGCGCGGCTGGATGATGGCCTCCCAGTTACTTTTGGTCGGCGCTCTTGCCGCGCTCGCAATGACCGACCCCGAAACAGCAGGCGGCTGGACAGTCATCTTTGCGGTCTGTGTTGCATTTGCGTCGGCAACCCAGGACATCGCAATCGACGCCTACCGCACAGAGGACCTGGCGGAAGAGA